>CACZPY010000351.1 GCA_902783135.1 uncultured bacterium | reverse complement strand
GACAACGGAGCAGATATTCGGTGTCGCCGCGGAACGGCGGCTTGCCGGCGACGAGTTCGTAGAACATCACCCCGAAACTGTAAATATCGCTCCGAACTCCGCGTTCCGCCGTGCCGGAGATGACCTCCGGCGCCACGTACATCGGGGTCGCCATGATGCCTTCGTCATCTTCCGTACCGTCGCGCCCGTTGACGTTCGCAAGTCCCAGATCGGCGAGTTTCAAGGTGCGGTTGTCGTTGCATATCAGCAGATTCTCCGGCTTGATGTCGCCGTGGGTGATCTGAAAGTTTTCCCACGCGTAATCCAGCGCGTCGGCGAGCTGTACCGAAAGATCGACCAGCAGTTCCAGCGAAATGAGTTCCGGCGACTCGAGGCGTATATCCTCCAGCGTGCGTCCCTCCACGTACTCCATGGCGAGGAAGCACCGTCCGTCATAATTTCCCGCGTCCAGCGCCTGAACGATATTAGGATGGCACAGCCGCGCGGCGAAACGGGCTTCGTTTATCAGCTGTTCCACGAATTCGCGGTGTGCGGAACGCTCCGGCAGCAGCACCTTGAGCGCCACCTTGCGGTCGAGCGGCTCCTGTTCGGCGAGGTACACCACGCCGTTGTTGCCGCGACCGATCTCGGAGATGATCCGGTAATCGCCGAACTGTCCGCCCGGTTCCAACAAGAAATCATCAACGCCCATCATGCACCTCCCGTTTCAGATCCAGAACGGCACGCCTTCCGGCTGATAATCTTCGAGTTCTTTCTGATCGTAAAAAACCTTCATCAGGAACAATCCCCGGGCGGGCGCGGTCTCGGGAGCGCGGACGCGGTCGCGCGCCTCCAGTATCTCCGTCACGTCGTCGGGGGTGAGTTTGCCCGCCCCCGCCGCCTCTATCGTCCCCATCAGGCAGCGGATCATCTTGTAGAGGAAGCCGTTGCCGACAAAAGTGACACAGCAGAACTGCCCGATCATCCGCACGTCGATCCGGTAGATGGTGCGCACCGCCTCGTCGATCATCGAACGCTCTACGACGAAACTGGAATAGTCGTGCGTTCCGGTCAGTCGGGCGGCGGCGGCGGCGATTTT
Source organism: uncultured bacterium (assembly GCA_902783135.1). Lineage (GTDB taxonomy): Bacteria > Verrucomicrobiota > Lentisphaeria > Victivallales > Victivallaceae > UBA1784. The sequence goes on along the minus strand of CACZPY010000351.1, from coordinate 3,643 downwards.
TTCCGCATCCAGACGGTGGATCGACTTCCACGAATAGCGGCAGCTGAACGGCGTTTCGTCGCCGAAGTTCAACACATAGGTATACGCTTTGCCCAGCGCATCGTACCGGGAGTGGAACTCCATCGGCACGCTTTTCAGCGACCGGATGCGGATGGCGGGCGGCAGACGGCGGTTCAGCGCCTTGAAGAGCCGTTCCTCCGTTATCGCCGGGCGCTCCGGGTAGAGAAAACTTGCGGCGAAGCGTTGGGCGTGCACCCCGGCGTCGGTGCGGCTGCTGCCGATCAGATGAATATGCTGGTCGTCGTAGAGTTTGGACAACTCCTTCTGCAGTTCTTCCTGTACCGACGGCGAGTGCGGCTGGATCTGCCAGCCGCTGTATTCGCTGCCGTCGTAGGCGATCTCCATGAAGAAGCGCCCGGCAGGGGTATAAGATGTTTCTTCCAAACTCATATCAGCATCGCTTCCGCTATGTCGTTCCAGAAAACAAGTCCCTCGTCACTTAATTTAATACGTCGGGGAGAGATTTTCCACCACGATCCCGGCATATTGTTCCGCACTTTTTCGACGGCGGCGAGTCGCGCCTCCCACGGATCGGCACTGGGAACTTTCGCCCAAAGTTCCGGCGTCCAGCCGCCGACGGTGCGCAGATTCACCGCGAATATTTCCGCCGACCGGGCGGGACGGGAGATGCGGTCCGTCTCCGGCGGCGCTCCGGCGAGCCATTCGACGAGGTTTCCCGCCTCGGTCATGCGATCGCGTCCGTCGAAGCCGGCGGCACTCGGACCGAAACCGCGCAGCAATCCGCCGCGCCAGACGTTCAGATTGTGTCGACACTCGGAACCGGGACGGGAATAATTGGATATTTCGTAACGGCGGATCCCGTACGGAGCGAGGATATCGGGGATCATCTCATACATTTCCGCCGACAACTCGTCATCGACCGCGAACGAGGCGCCGAGACGGGAATTTTCCTCCGGCGTCAAACTGTAACATGACAGATGGTCGATCCCCGTGTCGGCGGCGCGGATGAGGTCGTCGCGCCAATCGGCGGCATTTTCCCCGGGGATCGCGTAGATGAGGTCGATATTCCAATGGGGAAAACCGGCTTTGCCGAGCAAACACAGCGCCCGGGAGAGCGCTTCGTCGCCGCAGCGCCTGCCCAGAATATCGCGCCGGGCTGCGGAAAAACTCTGCACCCCGAGGCTGATCCGGGTGACGTTTTCGCGCAGAAGCGCGACTTTCGCTTCGTCAAGCGTCTCGGGATTGGCCTCGATGGAGATTTCGCAATCGCTTCCGGCAGTCAAAAAGCGCCTGAGCAGATCGAACAGCCGCTCGAGTTGCGGAAGCGACAGCAAGGTCGGGGTGCCGCCGCCGAGGTAGACCGTCTCCGCCGGGGGCAGGGGATGCTCCGCCAGCTGCCGTTCCAAATGATCGAGATACCGGTCGATGAGATCGGATGCCGGCGCCGGTTCGGAGTAAAACGCGCAATAGCCGCATTTGCTCCGGCAGAACGGGATGTGAAAGTAATAGTTCACGTCCGAAGTGCCGAAAATGCGACTTGCCGTTTCGCCATCTCACAACTCCCGATGGACGATCTTGCCCGCGACCATCGTCAGCACCGGACGGCACTGCACCTTCATTCCGTGGAACGGCGTGTTGCGCGACTTGGAGCGGAAGGTGTTCTTGTCGATGATGTATTGCGCTTCGGGATCGATCACGGTGATGTCCGCGACCGAGCCGATAGAGAGACCGTAGTTTTTGAAGCGCAGTATTTCCGCCGGACCGGTCGTGAACAGACGGATCAGGTGCGGCAGAGTGATGACTCCCGCTTTGACGAGGATCGTGTAACTGACCGGCACCGCTGTCTCCAACCCGACGATCCCGCACGGCGCGGAGTCGAACTCCACCTCTTTGGCGGTACGGGTGTGCGGAGCGTGGTCGGTGGCGATGGCGGTCAAGGTGCCGTCGGCGATACCTTCGATCACCGCGATCCGGTCGCTTTCGGAGCGCAGCGGCGGATTCATCTTGTAATTGGTGTCGTAGCGCTTGATGCACTCGTCGGTGAGCGATATGTGGTGCGGCGTCGCTTCTCCGGTGACATTGATGCCCTCCGCGCGCGCGGAACGCAACAGCTTCACGCTCTCCTTGACGCTGACGTGCTGCATGTGGATCTGCCAGCCGATCTGCCGCGCCAGAATGATGTTGCGGGCGATCATCAGTTCCTCGGAGGCGCCGGAGATACCGCGCATCCCGAGCAGCACCGACCATTTGCCCTCATGCATCACTCCGCCCGCCGCCAGCTGATTATCCTCGCAGTGGTCGAGTATCGGCAGTTCGAAGGACTTGGCGTATTCTACCACATGCCGCATGAGCGCATGATCCTGGATGCAGCGCCCGTCGTCGCTCAGGGCGACTACTCCGGCGGATTTCAGCGAGCCGATGCCGGACATTTCCTGACCCTTGCCCTCCTTGGTCATGTTGCCGCAGGGCAGCACGTGGACCACTCCCTGCGCGGCAGCGTTCTGGCGCAGAAACTCGATGGCGCCGGCGTTGTCGGCGGCGGGACTCGTATTGGGCATGGCGACGATCGACGTGAAGCCGCCCGCCGCCGCGGCGGCGGTGCCGGTGGCGATGGTTTCCGCCTGCGTGTTTCCGGGCTGGCGCAGGTGGACGTGCAGATCGATGAATCCGGGGGAAAGCACTTTTCCCGTGAGGTCGATGGTCTGCGGTTTTTTCAGTTTTTCCGGCGCTTCGATCACGCCGTCGCGGACCCCGATGTCTCCGATGGAATCGACGTTGCTGCCGGGATCGACGACCCGGGCGTTCTTAAGGATGTATTCACTCATTTTTTCACGCACCCCGCTACCAGATACAGCACCGCCATGCGGATGGCGAGCCCGTTGGTGACTTGTTCAAGGATCACGGAATGTTCGCCGTCGGCGACATCCCCGGTGAGTTCGACTCCGCGGTTGATCGGCCCCGGATGCATGATCAGCACATCCGGTTTCATCAACTTCAAGGTCTCGTCGTTGATGCCGAAGAAACGGGCGTATTCCCCGGTGCTCGGGAAGAATCCGGCGGTCTGCCGTTCGTGCTGGATGCGGAGCAGATTGACCACGTCGGCATCCGCGACGGCGTCGCGCAGATTGTGGCAGACGCGGACGCCGATCTCCTCGAATTCGCGCGGTACCAGAGTGGCGGGACCGGCGACGGTGACTTGCGCGCCGAGTTTGAGCAATCCCCAGATGTTGCTGCGGGCGACCCGGCTGTGGAGGATGTCGCCGATGATCGCCACCTTCAAGCCGGCGATGCGACCCTTCTTTTCCCGCACGGTGAAGATGTCGAGCAGCGCCTGCGTGGGATGGCTGTGGGCGCCGTCCCCGGCGTTGACCACTCCGCACTTGAGGTTGCGGGCGATGAACGCCTGCGCTCCGGGGGCGGAGTGGCGCATGACCACCAGATCGACCTGCAGCGCCTCGATGTTGCGCACCGTGTCGAGCAGCGTTTCGCCCTTGAGCAGACTGCTGGACTGCGCCTGCATGTTGACGATGTCGGCGCTCAACCGCTGTTCGGCCAGCTCGAACGACACCCGAGTCCGGGTGCTGGGTTCGACGAAGAGGTTGACGACCGTTTTCCCGCGCAG
>CACZPY010000350.1 GCA_902783135.1 uncultured bacterium | reverse complement strand
CTTCGAGGGGCTCGGGCGCAGCGAGACCGACACCGTCGGGTGCGGCGACCTCTGCGCCATCGTCGGCATCCCCGACATCGACATCTCGGACACCATCTGCGACGCCGAGCATGTTGAAGCGATGCCCCCCATCGCCATCGACGAGCCGACGATCTCGATGGTCTTCCGCATCAACGATTCGCCGTTCTTCGGCAAGGAGGGCAAGTACGTCAGCAGCCGCCAGCTGCGCGAGCGGCTCTTCAAGGAGACCGAGCGCGACGTGGCGCTGCGGGTCGAGGAGCTTTCCGGCGACTCGTTCAAGGTCTCCGGGCGCGGCGTCCTGCACCTCGCGATCCTGATCGAGACCATGAGACGGGAAGGCTACGAGCTCGCCGTCGCGAAACCGCAGGTCATCTGCAAGGAGATAAACGGCGTCAAGAACGAACCCATCGAAAGATTGAGCATCGACGTCCCCAACGACTTCGCGGGGCGACTCATCGAACTCGTGGGCCTGCGCCACGGCGAACTCATCCAGATGGAGTCGCGCGGCGACCGCCAGCTGATCGAGTTCTTCATCCCGACCCGCGGTCTCATCGGTCTGCGGAGCCGCGCCCTCACCGCCAGTCAGGGCGAAGCGGTGGTGTCGTACATCTTCGACCACTACGAACCCTTCAAGGGGCCGATCCCCTCGCGCAACAAGGGCACGATGGTCAGCATGGGCAACGGCAAGGCGATCCCCTTCGCGATCGACGGACTTCAGCAGCGCGGAGAGTTCTTCATCGAACCCGGCACCGACACCTACGAAGGCATGATCGTCGGCGAGCACTGCAAGGAGGGCGATCTGGTCGTGAACGTCCAGCGCGCCAAGCAGCTGACCAACTTGCGCGCCGCCGGCAGCGACCGCAACATGCAGATCGCTCCCGCCCGCAAGATGTCGCTCGAACAGGCGCTCGAATACATCGAGGACGACGAACTCGTCGAAGTCACCCCGCTGAACATCCGGCTCCGCAAGATGTATCTGACCGAACTGGAACGGCGGCGCCGCCGCGTTCAGGCGATGAACGCCGAAGAAGCGGAAAAATGATCTTTCCCCCGGAGGTCCGCCATGCGCGCTGAAGATTTCCCTGCCGCCGTCGACGCGGAGGCGATGCTGCCGGAGATATTCGCGCTGTTGAAAAAACTCGTCGCCTTCGACACGGTGCGCCGACATGCCGAACCGGGCATGCCCTTCGGTCGCAACAGCGCCGAGGCGCTCGCATGGCTGCTCGAAACGGCGGCAAAAGACGGTTTCACCGCCGTCGATCTCGACAATTACTGCGGTTACATCGAATACGGCGACGGCGACGAGATGAACGCCATCGCCTGCCACCTCGACATCGTCCCGGTCGGAGATCCCGCCGAGTGGAGTTCCCCTCCGTTCGAAATGACGGAACGCGACGGCGAGCTCTACGGCCGCGGCGTTTCCGACGACAAGGGTCCGCTTGCGATGGTCCTGCAGTTGATGCGCGAACTCAAGCGCCGCGACGTGAAACTACGCCGCCGTCTGCGGCTGATCGTCGGCTGTGCCGAAGAGACCGGCTCCGAGTGCCTCGACCATTACCGCAGACACGCCGAAGCCCCCCGTTACGGCTTCACCCCCGATGCGAACTTCCCCGTGATCTGCGGCGAGTGCGGCATGATCCAGTTCACGCTGGAGAAAAAATTCCGCCCCGGCGAAAACCGCCTGAAACTCCGTGCCGGCGTGGTCATCAACGCCGTTCCCGGACGCGCGGAGGCGGAGTACGACGGCAGATCCTTCGCCGCTGTCGGTCGCGCCGCCCACGCATCGCACCCGGAGCGCGGCGACAACGCGCTCGTGAAACTCTGCCGCGAACTCGACGGCAAGGTCGATTCGGATTTTCCCCGGCTCGTGCTCCGCACCGATCGCGCCGACCTGGATCTGGAACTCGAAGACGAAGTGTCGAAACTCACGCTCGTCCCTTCGCTCGCCGAAGTGGACGATACTCACGCCAAACTGCAAGGCGACATCCGCTTTCCCGTGACCATGCGCTCGCCCGAGATCGTCGCGCGCCTCGAACGCGCCTATGCGGGGTGCGGCTACACCCTCACCACCCGCGTCGTCGACGAACCCTTGTACTTCCCGCCCGATACGCCGTTCATCGCGGCGCTCCAAAGCGCCTACGCCGAAGTCACCGGCGACGCGGCGGCGAAACCGCTCGTGATCGGCGGAGGAACCTACGCGAAGCATCTCCCCCACACCGTCGCATTCGGCTGCTCGCTGCCGGGACACACCTACGGAGCGCATGAAGTCGACGAGCACTGCGCCGTGGCGGACTTCGTTCCGGCGCTGCGCATCCTCGCCCGGGCGATCGTGAAACTCGACGCGCTGCCGTAAAAAACCAAGGAAGGGACCGCGAAAAAATGTCAAAAACGATCAAAGTCGGCATCGCCGGAATGGGGCGCGCGGGCAGATTCATGCATATCCCCGAACTGCTTCAGTTGCGGGATAAATTTTCCATCGCCGCCGTCTGCGACCTGCTGCCGGAGCGCACGCGCGACCTGCCCGAGGGCGTAGGCGAAGTGCGCGCTTACACCGATTTCGCGGAACTCGCCGCCGATCCGGAACTCGACCTCATCTCCATCGCCACCTGGAGCACTTGCCACGTCGAACAGGCGGCGGCGGCGCTCCGGGCGGGCAAGTACGTCGTGCTCGACAAACCTTTCGCCCTCGACCGCGCCGGCGCGCTGGAACTCCAAAGCGTCGCGGACGAGCACCCCGGCAAACTGTTTCTGCGCTTCAACCGCCGCTTCGAGCCCGCGTTCACCGCGGTCCGCGACGTGCTGGCGTCGGGAGTGCTCGGCAACGTCGGCATGGTCAAAGTCTACCGCCACACGGGATACGTCCGCCGCTACGACTGGCAGACGCTGACCGGACACGGCGGGGGCCTCTTGAACAACTGGGGGCCGCACCTCGTCGATCAGGCGCTGCGGCTGCTCGAAGCGCCGGTCGCCGATCTGTGGTGCGATCTTCAGCACCAAGTGGCGGCGGGCGACGCCGAGGATCAGGTGAAACTGCTGCTGCGCGGCAAAAACGGCAGAGTCGCCGACATCGAGATCTCCAACGTCGCCACCATCTCCGCCAACTGGTACGAAATCTGGGGCGACCGCGGCAGCCTCGTCGTCCCGGCGGGCGGCAAGGTCATGAAACTCAAGTACCTCAAGCCGGGGCTGGTGCTGTCGCCGCTGAAGGCGGTCGAAGGAGTTTTCCCCGTCACCTCCTACAAGAATCAGCGCGACAAACTCGATTTCATCGAGGAAGAGCGCCCCGTCGTCTCCGGCGGACGCACCTATCAGCACGGCAAACTCGTCGATCCCGCCACCGTCGACCACACCGCCGGATACACCTATCAGGACACGATGTGGGAACACGTCTACGCCGCGATCGCCGACGGCATCCCCTACCCCGTCACCGTCGCGGAGGGCGTCGAGGTCGTCACAGTCACCGAACAGGCGAAACGCGCCTCCGGCTACACTCCGCGCCTCAATCCGCTCTGCGAAGAGTAAGGCATTCAGATCTCATCGTATATCCCACACTTTTGTGTGTCGCGGGTATCGACGTCCGGGGTGCTCCGCGCACCCCGGACCCCTTGCGGCAGGGGCGGCGGCCCCTGCACCTGCTTCGGTCGGCTGCGCCGCCCTCGCTTGGTTCGATGACGGTGTGTAACACTATATGACGGCGGTCGCTCTTCCCATCGTCGGCAACGTTATTTACGCTCTCTCTTTTTTTGTCCGGTTCGACTCCGTTCGCTCGACTCCGGGCGGCTGTTTTCCGCAAACATCGCCTCCCTCGAAACTCCGGGGCTAACCAAACGGGACGGGCGATTTTGCGGAACCTTTT
>CACZPY010000349.1 GCA_902783135.1 uncultured bacterium | reverse complement strand
TCGGCGATCAGCACGCCGATCCCGAAAAGGGGACGGGCTGCGTGAAGATCACTCCGGGACACGACCCGAACGACTTCATGGTCGGCCGGCGCCACAATCTCGAGATCATCAACATCATGAATCCCGACGGTTCGCTCAACGACCGTTGTCCCGCCGAGTACGTCGGCTTGGACCGCTTCGCGGCGCGCGAGCTGTGCGTGAAGCGCATGGAGGAAGCCGGGCTCCTCGAAAAGATCGAGGACATCACCCACTCGGTCGGCTACTCCGAGCGCGGCGGCGTGCCGATCGAAACGCTCGTGAGCGCGCAGTGGTTCTGCAAGATGGGCGAACTCGCCAAGCCCGCGATCGAGGCGGTCAAATCCGGCAAGATCAAGTTCTACCCCGAGCGCTGGAGCAAGACCTATTTCCACTGGATGGAGAACATCCAGGACTGGTGCATTTCGCGTCAGCTGTGGTGGGGTCACCGCATCCCCGCGTGGTACAATGACGAGACGAGCGAAATATACGTCGGCACCGAGGCTCCGAGTGCTCCCGGCAAGTGGCGGCAGGAGGAGGACGTGCTCGACACGTGGTTCAGCAGCTGGCTGTGGCCGTTCTCGATCATGGGCTGGCCGGAGGAGACGACGGAGCTCAAGCGCTTCTACCCGACCGACGACCTCGTGACGGGGCCGGACATCATCTTCTTCTGGGTCGCGCGGATGATCATGGCGGGCGAGGAGTTCATGGGCGACATCCCGTTCCGCAACGTCTACTTCACGAGCATCATCCGCGACGAGAAGGGGCGCAAACTTTCGAAGTCGCTCGGCAACTCGCCGGACCCGCTCGAAGTGATCGCCGAATACGGCGCCGACGCGCTGCGTTTTTCGATCGTCTACATCGCCCCGGTGGGCATGGACATCCGCTACAGCAACGAAAAGTGCGAGATCGGCCGCAACTTTGCGAACAAACTGTGGAACGCCTGTCGCTTCCGCCAGATGCAGGGCGACGTGACGGACTACGCGCGCAAACTGCCCGATTGCGAGTTTTCCGCGGACGAAAAATGGATGCTCGCCAAACTCGACGCGGCGGTGGCGACCATCGAGGACGAGTTGAAGAAATTCCGTTTCCACACCGCCGCCCACGCGCTGTACGACCTCGTGTGGTCGGACTTCTGCGACTGGTTCGTCGAGGCGGAAAAGCGTCCGTTCCGCGCGGGCGGCGCCGACAAGGAGCGCGCGCTTGCGGTGCTGGACTACACGCTCTTCACCATCTTGAAACTGCTGCACCCCTTCATGCCGTTCATCACCGAGGAACTCGCGCACCGCATGGGCTTCGTGGACGAGGGCGAAACGCTGATGTACGAAGCGTTCCCGGTTCCGGGAGCGTGCGCGGCGGCGGACGACGGCGCCATCGCGCGGGTCGAGGGCAAGTTCGAACTGGTGCGCGGCGGCCGGTTCCTGCGGTCGAGTTACAACATCGCGGACGGGAAAAAACTCAACTTCCACATCAAGGCGGGAACTCCGGAGGATCTGGCGTTTTTGACTTCCGAACTCGATTCGCTGAAACTCTTGCTCAACGCGGAGAAGATCGACCTTTCGCTCGATGCCTTCGACTCCGCGGCGCAGGGGGCGGCGCCGAAGCGCGTCTGCCAGATGGGGGTCGTCAGCCTGCCGCTCGCGGGGTTGATCGACGTCGCCGCCGAGAAGGCGAAACTCGAAAAGCAGCTCAAGGAACTGGACGGCTGGATCCGCGGCACCGAGGCGAAACTTGCGAACGAGAAGTTTTTGAACGGCGCGCCGCCGCAGGTGGTCGCGGACGCCAAGAGCAAACTCGCGGAATTGGTCGAGCGCCGCGGCCGCACCGCGGAACTCTTGAACGACCTCACGATCTGAGACGGAACGCTCCGCCGCTGCGGTATGGCGTCCCGCGATGTCACTGACGCCATTTGCGTGTCTGCGGCAGCGGGAAGCCGTCCGCGGCGAGTTCCGCAAGGTGTTCTTTTCTCCAGCGGGCGAACGCCTGCGGCGAGGAAAAACCCAGTTCCTCCGCGAAGACCTTTAGCGGCAGAGGCTTGTACTTGTACCTCGCCCCGCCCAGAGGGCGCATCAGCGCGCGGCAGCGCAGCACCCGCTGGCGGTTGACGTACTCGAGCACCGAACACTCCGCGTAGCGGCGGAAGGCGCAGAGAAAGGTGGTGCGTCCGACCCCGGCGAGTTCCACGAGACGGGCGATGGAGCACTCCCTGCCGCATTGATCCTCGATGTAGTCCATGACCTTCCAGATGCGGCTGCGGAGCATACGCGGAGCGTTGTCCTCGTTCCCGCCCATGCCCTCGGCGCACAGCCGGGCGAAGCGCGCCATGCAGAACTCCATTATCAGCGCGAGTTCGTTGACGGCTTCGGCGGAGCCTTCCGCCTTGGTCGCCTCCCAGGCGTCGACGAGTTGTTTCCGCAGGTGGGGTTCGTATTTGATGTAGCAGGTGGGCAGCGCGTAGTCATACGACTCGCCGGAGGCGCGCAGCAGATTGCAGATCAACTGCTCGCGGGTCACGTAGATCCAGAACTGCCTCCCCGGCGGGGTCCCGGCATAGAAGTAAGCCTGATGGGTCTCGCCGCAATCGGCGAGCAGCGCGTCGCCGGTGTGGAGCGTGTAGACGCGGTCCTCCAGCAGATAATCGGCGGCGCCGTCGATGACGATCTGGATCTCCCGGGTCTCGGGGTGTTTTTCGCAGCGGCGCGCTTGGCGGTCCCCGTCGGTCGCGCGGCGGGACCGGATCGCGGGATCGCTGTAAAAGGTCGAAGCGAGCCGGAGCCGCGTCGGCTTCCGCAGAAACGCCCCGATCATCGCAAGTTCCGGCGACTTCATATGCGCTTTTTTTTGAACGAATGGTTAAAGATTTTG
>CACZPY010000348.1 GCA_902783135.1 uncultured bacterium | reverse complement strand
GGCAACCGGGCGCGGGTCAAGGTGGTCAAGAACAAGATGGCGCCGCCGTTCCGGGTGGCGGAGTTCGACATCATGTACAACGAGGGCATCTCCAAAGTGGGGTCGATCCTCGACGTGGCGACCGATCTCGGACTGTTGGAAAAGCGCGGATCGTGGTTCAGCTTCGACGGCGAGCAGCTCGGACAAGGACGGGATCAGACCAAGGCGCTGATCGCCGCCAACGAGGAGCTGCAGCGGAAACTGGTCGAGCGCATCAAAGAAAAACTTTCCGGAAAGACCGCGGAGGGCGGCGCGAACGCCGCCGGCTCCGCTCCGGCGGGGGAGCCGGCCGGACAGGCGTGATAAATTGATCATTCGGTGCAGAATTCTGCCGGCGGCGCTGCTGATCGGCTGGAGCATCGCGGTCGGTGCGGCGGAGCCGTCGCCCGAACGGGCGATGGCAGCGGAGGCTTTTGCCTCCGGCGACTACCGGGTGGCGGGCAAGTTGTACTCCCGGACGCGCGAAGAGGCGGCGAAGGCGGGCGACGACGAGGCGTGGATGGAAGATACCGTCGCGCTGGCGCGGTCCCGGGTGCGCCTTGGCGATACGGTGGGGGCGCGGCTCTTGCTGACGGAGTTCTCGAAGCGGTTTCCCGCGCACTCCACGGGAACGCTGCCGGGCGAGATACTGGTCGCCGAAGGGCGAATCTCCGAGGCGGAGGATTTCTTCCGCAAACTGCGCGACAACTCCGCCTCCGGGGCGACGCTGCGGAGCGACGCGGAACTGGCGCTGGCCTATCTGCAGCTGCGTTTCGGCAGCGCGGCGCAGGCGCTGGAGGAGCTGACGAAACTCGAATCCGACGAACGGCTGCGGCGCCCGGTGCGGCTGCTGCGGCTGTACGCGATGATCCGCGCGGGGATGTCGGCGGAGGCGCTGAAACTGATCGGCAGTTCGGCGGGGGAATTCGCGCCGCCCTTGTCCCCGGTGCGGCTGAAGCTGCTGGAACTGCTCGCCAAACTGCGTTCCGGCACGGCGGCGGAGTTCGACGACGAATGGAAAAAACTGCGGCCGGAATTGCAGCCGAGTCCCGACGAACTGGTCTTCGAGGTGCTGGATACGGCGGCGAAACAGGCGCTCCGGAGCGAGCATCCGGAGCAGGCGGCGGCGTATTGGCGCGACGCCTACGACTTCGCCTCCGGCGACGAGGCGCGGCGCGATGCCCTGCGCAAACTTTTCAACTGTCATGCGGGGCAGAAGGCGGCGGCGCAGGCGATGGCGGTGGCGCTCCGTTATGTGAAAAACTTTCCGGACGCCCCGGATCGGGCGCAGCTGCTGACCGGCGCCGGGCGTCTGCTCGTCGAGGCGGGCGACCCCAAGGCGGCGCTGACGGTCTTCAAGCAGGTGGTCGATGACGGCGAACTGCTCGCCGTCGAGCGGCGCGATGCCGCCCGCGACGCCGCGCTTACGGCGGAGGCGGTCGGCGATCAGGAGGCGGCGAAGCGCTATTTCGCCTACTTCATCTCCTCGGCGGATACGGCGGCGCGCCAGCAGCGGGCGCAGATATTGTACGCCGAGTACCTGATCCGCCGGAACGAACTCGTCGAGGCGGAACGGGGGCTGCGCGGCGTCGCGGAGTCGCCGTTGCGCGACATCGCGGACACCGCCGAAAAACTGCTGATCCAGGTGCTGGTGCGGCGCGGCAAATTTTCCGAAGCGCTCGCCGAGGCGGAAAAACTCCGTCATTCCGGCAACCGCCGCAGCGCCGGGTTCGGCGAGTTTCAGGCGGCGTTTCTGACCGAAAAAATGGGGCGCGCCGCCGAGGCGCGGAAGCGGTATCTCGATTTCATCGAACACTGCGGACAGGATGAAAATGTCCGCGCGGCGCGTTACGCGGCGGCGCTGCTGGCGCTGAACCTCGGCGACTGCACGGCGGCGGCGCGGGAGTTCCGCGCCTACGCCGCCGATTATCCCGGCGATCCGCATGTCGGCGGCGCGCTGTTCTGGGCGGTGCGCGCCGGCGTGTCGGGCAAAGACGCGGCGACCGCCGACGCGGCGTTCGAGGCGTTGAAAAAATCGCCCGGAGTCGGTCCCGAGTACTACGCGGCGGCGCTGCAGCTGACCGAGTTCATGCGGGAATCGGGCAATCCGGAGGCGGGGCTGAAGATCCTGGACGGTCTCGACCGCTCCAAATGCGGCGACGCCGAGGCGGCGACATTGGGATTGATGCGCGCCAAACTGCTCGCCGCCGCCCACCGGAACGCCGAGGCGATCCGCGAGGCGGAGGAGGTGCTGAAGCGCTATCCCGACGGACCGGTGGCGGCGGATGCGGCGTTTCTCGCGGGCGATCTGCGCTTCGGCGCCGGTGACAACGACAAGGCGCTGGAACTGCTTTCCCGGGCGCGCGAACTGCGCCCTGTTGGTGTCTTCGGCGAAGCGGCGGCGGCGCGTCTCGCCGAGTGCCGGGTGGCGGTCTATCAGGAAAATCAGCGTCCGGAGGACGGTCAGAACCTCCTGCGGGCGGCGGCGGAGGAGTTTGCCCGCCTCTCCCGCGAGGCGACCGTGCCGGATATCCGGCTGTTGAGCAAGTTCAAGTCGGGCTGGTGCTGCGAATACCTCGGCGAGACCGAGGCGGCGCTGGACGCCTTCTCCGAGGTCATTCTGTATGCGCAGGAGTTGAAGCGCGGCGGGCGCGTCTTCGATCCGAAGTGGTGTTTCCGCAGCGTCACCGAGGCGCTGCGTATGCTGACCGGCTCCGACGCTCCGGCGAACGCCCGCCAGATCGGCACGAGGATACTCGAAAACGCGCAGTCGCTGGGACTTCCCGGCGGCGACGCCCAGTTCAAGGTGATGCGCGATGAGTTCGAAGACCATTTTAATCAGGAGATTTGAATATGGATTTTTTCAAGTCGTTCATACAGATCATGCAGGACGGCGGTCCGGTGATGTGGGTTATCCTCGGCTGTTCGGTGCTGGCGCTGGCGGTGTTTCTGGAAAAGGTCTTTCAGTTCCACCGCGACGAGATCAACGTGCGCGAACTGCTCCACGGTCTGATCAACGTGCTCAACCGTGACGGTCTGGTGGAAGCGCTGACGCTCTGCGACAGCACTCCCGGTCCGGCGGCGCGGCTGCTGGGCGCGGCGATCCTCGCCTATCAGCGCGGCGATTCGGACATCCGGCAGGCGGTCGACGACGCGGCGCTGGAGGAACTGCCCAAACTGGAGCGGCGGGTCAATCTGCTCGGCACTCTGGGGTTCGTGCTGCCGCTGATCGGTTTTCTCGGCACGGTGCTGGGGATGCTGCGGGTCTTCGAGACGCTCAAGACCGGCGACAACTTTTCCTCCGACCTCGCGGGAGCGGTGATGACCGCGCTGATCACCACCGCCGCCGCGCTGACGACGGCGATCCCCTGCTACCTCGGGTACAATTATCTGGTGACGCGGGTCAACGCGATCACGCTGGATATGGAGAAGGCGGCGTTGGAGATCACCGCCTTTTTCGAGCGTCGCCGCAGTTCGGAAACGGAAACCGGGACGGCGCAGTCATGAAAAGCCCCGTCACCGGATTCGGGCAGCGCCGCTACCGGACGCGCCTCCAATACCGCAGCGGCTGGCCGGAACTTACCGCGCTGGCGGATATACTGTTCCTGTCGCTGTTGTTCTTCGTGATCGCCAGTACTTCGGTCCGGGTCTCCGGCATCGAGGTCAAACTGCCGGAGGCGGATACCTTGAGCTCGGCGGTGCTCGAACGCCACGTCGTGTCGCTGACTCCCGTCGCCGGGGGCGGAACGGGCGTGAACATCTATTTCCGCGAAAAGCGCTGCGGCGACCTCGGGGATCTGCGGCAGGAACTCGCGGAACTGCGCCGCCGTCACGCCGACGACGTGAAGGTGATCATCCGCGCCGACCGCCGGATCCCCTTCGAGGAGGTCGCGCGGGTCATGGACGCCGCCAAGGCGGAAAAGGTCGCCTGCTTCATCGCCGTGAAGGTCCCCGAGGAGGATATCTCCACCACCTTCGAGAAGTGACAACGTGAATTACTCTCTGAAATTAGCGAAGAGACTCAACATCCGTTCCCGCCGCTCCGACCGGAGGAACTTCTGGTACGCGGTGCTGACGGCGATAGGGGCGCAGGTCCTGTTCTGGAGCGCCTTCAGCTACCGCGAAGTGCCCAAGTCGCCGCCGGAACACACCTCGTCGGTGACGATGCTGAGCCGGGAGGAGACGGAGGAGATCGGCGCCTGGCTCCGGTATCACGACCCCGCCGCCTTCAACCGCGGCGAGTACCGCAAGTTCATCGACGGTCCGACCCCGAACGGCGGGGTCCCCGCGTTCGGCGGTGTCGGGAAACGCCCGGAACCGGAACTGCCGACGCCCCGCGCCGCGGTGGGAAAATACCGGGAACTGACGCCGTCGGAATACACTCCGCCTGCGGTGCTGCCGCTGCCGCCGCCGCAGCGCCCGGCGCCGGCGAAGCGCCGCTCCGGCGGCGTGACGGACGGCGCGGGAAAACCCCTGCCGGTCGGCGACGTGAAACTCCCGCCCCGCCCCCCCCGCGCCGGCGAACGGACGATCCTGCGGGTGCTGAATCCGGGGCGCTTCCCGACGCTGATGGTGGACGTTTCCTGCGGCGATCCCGCGCTTGACCGCCGGGCGCAGCAGCTGGCGCTCCGGCTGGCGATGTCGGAAACGGCGCCGGAGTTCGTCGTCGTGGAGTGGCCCGACCCGGAACAGGAGGTGCGCCCGTGATCTACGCCACTTACTCCGAGGTCTTTTTCTTCTACTTCCTGTTGTGGCTGCTGCTGATACTGCTGTTGTGGCGGCGCGAGGAGGCGCGGGTGCGCCGCAACGGCTGGCGGATCAGCCGCAGTCAATTGTTCCACTGCGACAATTGTCACAACTCGTTCGTGAACCGCGACCGGAACGCGAGCATCTGCCGCTGTCCGCGCTGCAACGCCATCTGCATCCGGCGGCGCGACCACGGCGTTTAGTCCGGGGCGGCGTTCATGGATCCGAAATCTCCCAATCTGACCAAATACCTCGGGCAATGCGGCGTCGCTTCGCGCCGCCGCGCCGCGGAGATCATCCGTGACGGACGGGTCACGGTCGACGGCGTTGTCGTGACCGATCCGGCGCTGCGGGTGGCTTCGGGATCCCAGGTGCGGGTGGACGGGCGCGCCGCGGCGCCGCCCGAGCATTTTCATTACATCATGATGAACAAACCGCGCGGGTGGGTCTGCTCCAACGCCGACGCCCACGCGGAGCATCTGGCAGTCGAACTGATCGACCGCTTCCCCGGCTGTTTCCTGCGCTCGGCGGGGCGGCTGGACAAGGAGAGCGAGGGGCTGATCGTCTTTTCCGACGACGGCGATTATCTGGAGCGCGTCGCCCACCCCCGTTATCAGGTGACGAAACTCTACGAAGTCGCCGTGGAAAACCCGCTGGACGATCGGTCGCTCGCGGCGATGTGCCGCGGCGTTACGGAGTCCGGCGAACTTCTGCGTGTGCTCGAAGCCGTCCGGCTGGCGCCGCGGCTCTACCGCTTCCGGCTCAACGAAGGCAAAAAGCGCGAGATCCGGCGTTTGTGCGCCTTTTTCGGTTCGCGGGTCACCCGGCTGAAGCGGATCGCGCTCGGCGCCCTCGCGATAGGGGCGCTCAAGCCCGGAGAATACCGGGAACTTGCCCCGGATGAGGTGGCGATGACCCTGCGCGGCGATCCCGCCGCACACCGCGGCGAATAGGGCGGCGGTTCAGCCGCGGCGCTGCTCCAGAAAGCGCAGACTGGCGTGGCAGCCGATCCGGAAACACCACTTCAGCGCTTCGAAGAGCGGCAGCAGCGGATCGTATCCGGCGGTCGCGTTTCCCCCCGCCGCCAGGTGGTCCCAGCAGCGCTGGGCGCACTGCACCGGGAACTCCTGCGCGTGGATGAACCCCTTGAGCGCGTCGTCCGCGTAGAACGGGGTCTTGCCGTCGAAAAGTCCGTCCGTGCCGGTCTCGAACGGGCGGCGGCTCCAGCAGGCGGTCGCCGCTTCCGCCGCGCGGGCGAAGACGAAGTGGAACATCGAGCTGAATTCGTCGGGCGTGAGTTCGGAACTCCCCCGCCGCGCGACCGCTTTGAACATGCCCGAAAACAGCGCCTTTTCCATCTCGGCGAGCGCCGGATCGACCACCATCGCCCCGCCGTCGACGATCCCGTTTTCCCGCGCCGCGTCGATCACTATGCGCGCCGCCGCCTGCGCCGCGAGCGACGTGCGGAACGGTTTGCCCGTCCCCGCGTTGTTTTCCGTCATGATGTTGACTCCCGAAGATTTGGTATTTCGTTCTTGTGATTTCAGATCATGCGCATCCAGAGCGGTACCGTCGCCAGCGCCAGAAGCGTCGTCACGATCACCGACTGCGAGGCGAATTCCCCGTCGCCCCCGTAGAGGCGCGCGACCAAGGCGCTGGATACCGCGGCGGGCATCAGCGACACCACGAAGCAGACCTCGTAGACATCGCGCGGCAGCGGCAGCATTTTCAGCGCGGCGATCAGTATGGCGGGGATCACCGCCAGCCGCACCGCCGCGATGATCGCCACATCCGTCTTGTGTGCAAAAAGTCCGCGCGCATCGCGGTACAGCGCCGCTCCGGTGAGGATGATCGTCAGCGGGATCGCCACCGAGCCGAGCGTCCGCACGATCTTCATCGCCTCCGCCGGTATCGGTATGCCGAACAGCAGCACCGCCACCGCCGCCGCCACCGCGATGATGTTGATGGAAAATATCTGCTTCACCGCGTCGAGCAGCGTGTCGCGCCGCAGTCCCGTGAGCGTGATGACGCCGATCGTCCAGAAACCCACCGTGGAGCCCACGTTCATCACCATCAGCAGCGCCGCGTGACGTCCGAAACCGAAGATGTTTTCGACCACGATCAGCGGCAGAAAGATGTAGTTGTTGATCGCGCAGATGTGCAGAAAGGTCGCCGATCTTTCGCGCGTCCGGTAGCGCAGCAGCGGCCGCATCGCAAGTCCCAGCACCGCTCCCGCCGCCATCATCGCGAAGCCCGCGAGCGGCATGACCCAGAGCGAGGAGATTTCTCCGCGCCCCATGTTTCCGGCGATGGCGGAAAAGGTCAGGCAGGGGGTGAAGACGTTGAAGGTGAAGCGCGACCACCGTTCGATGTCGTCGCGTCCGATATAGCCGATGCGCAGCGCGCCGCCGCCGACCGCGAAGAGCACGCAGGTCTCGACGATCGCCAGAAAAACTTTCCACTCCATTTCCGTCGTCCCGGAGTTTTGCCCTGACCGTTGCCGTTCCTCCCGGGATAATATACACCGGTCCGGGCGTTTTTTCCTCTCCGCGCCGCCGCGCCGTGATTTTGTTCAGCCGGGTCTAATTCATGCTTAATATGGTGATGGGAAATCCGTTATGCGATTTTTCCGGCGGCGTTCCCGGGCGGCGGCGGGTTCAAAGAGTATACGCAAGTTTGTTTAAACTAACTTTTTCTAATGCGGTATCGCTTTATTCAACCTCAAAACCGGGCAGCCATTCCCAAGATAGATAAAAAAATATTAAAAGTTTTCTTGATAAGTTCATCGACCGTGTATATATTATGAAAGTTGGGGATCGATTGTGTCCGTATGACGGGAGAACCGCGATCATGGGTGAGTTGAAACTGCAGAAAATGCCGTCGGTGCGCCGGCTGCCCACTTATCTGCACAAGCTGATGGAGATGCGCCGGTCCGGGCAGGACATCGTCGCCACTCCCGAACTCGCCCGCTACATGCAGTGCAGCGAGATCGCCGTCCGCAAGGACCTCGCCATCACCGGCGCGGTCGGTCAGCCCGGCGTCGGTTACCGCATCAAGGACGTGATCGAGTCGATCCGCTCCTATCTGCACTGGGACGTCCAGTGCGAAGCGGTGCTGGTCGGCGCGGGGTCGCTCGGCGCGGCGCTGATGGGCTACGACGGGTTCGAGGAGTACGGGCTGAAGATCCTTGCCGCCTTCGACGCCGATCCGGCGAAGATCGGCGGCAGCGTGCACGGCCGTCAGGTGTTCGACGTCGCGCGGCTGCCCGAGCTGTGCCGCAAACTTCAGGTCGCGCTCGGGATCATCTGCGTGCCGTCGCAGCATGCGCAGCAGGTGGCGGAACTGATGGTGGCCGGCGGCATCCGCGGCATCTGGAACTTCGCCAACGTGCGGCTGCGGGTCCCCGACGACGTGGTGGTGCAGCGCGAAGTGATCGCGGGCGGACTTGCCGAGTTGTCGGTCAAGCTCCAATATCGCGGCGGAACGGACGAATTCGGCGCGCCGCGGGGATGACGATGGGTTTGTGGTGACCGCGGACGGCGACGTTCCGCGAAAAGGTTTTTCAATGAGGACTGTTTCGTCCCAATAACAAAAGGTGGAAGAATATGTGTTGCAACAAATTGTCGGAAGGGGCGGCGGCCAAGTTCGCCGAACTCGACGAGTTCATCGCCAGTCTGAACATCGACCGCGATGACGAACGCCGCCGCGGGCGGCTGATCCAGGTGCTGCATCGGGCGCAGGCGATCTTCGGCTATCTGCCGCGCGAAGTGCAGATCCATGTGGCGAACAAGCTCTATCTCTCCGAGGCGCAGGTCTCCGGGGTCGTGAGCTTCTACAACTATTTCACCACCGAGCCGAAGGGCAAGTACAAGATAGACGTCTGCCTCGGCACCGCCTGCTACGTCAAGGGTTCCGAAAAGGTGCTCGCCGAGATCGAGCGGGTGCTCGGGGTCAAGGCGGACACCAATCCCACTGCGGACGGGTTGTTCTCCATCTCCGCGCTGCGCTGCGTCGGCGCCTGCGGACTGGCGCCGGTGATGATGGTCAACGGCAAGGTTTACGGCAAGGTCACGCCCGCCAAGGCGGTCGAGATCATCAAACAGTATAAGGAGCTCGGCTGATCGTGAACATGATCACTTCCAGAGAATCGTTGGTGGCGGCATACAACGCCGCGAAGGGGGAACTCGCGCTGCGCTGTACGGATCGGCACGACATCAACTCGGTCAAGAAAGACATCCTCTGCTGCGGCGGTACGGGGTGCCATGCCTCGAACTCGCAGGAGCTGATGGAAAACCTGCGCAAGTACATCCGGGAAAACGGTCTTGAGAACGACGTCCGGGTGATCCAGACGGGCTGCTTCGGATTCTGCGCCCAGGGGCCGATCGTCAAGGTCATGCCCGACAACGTCTTCTACGTGCAGGTCTCGCCCGACGACGCCAAGGAGATCGTCGAGAGCCACATCGTCGGGAAGAAACTCGTCGAGCGTCTGCTCTACGTCGAGCCGCTGCTCAAGGAGCGCATCCACGACTACGCGAAGATGTCGTTCTATGCCAAGCAGCAGCGCATCTCGCTGCGCAACTGCGGTCTGATCGATCCCGAGCGGATCGAAGAATACATCGCCACCGAGGGTTACCAGTCGCTCGCCAAGTGCCTCTTCGACATGACGCCGGAGCAGGTGGTGACCGAAGTGCTGAACTCCGGTATCTGCGGCCGCGGCGGCGCCGGTTTCCCGACCGGGCTCAAGTGGAAGATCGCCGCCGGTGTCAAGACGGATGAGAAATACATCGTCTGCAACGCCGACGAGGGCGACCCCGGCGCGTTCATGGACCGCTCCATCATGGAGGGCGACCCGAACAGCATCATCGAAGCCATGTCGATCGGCGCTTACGCGATCGGCGCGAAGCGCGGACTCGTCTACATCCGCGCGGAGTATCCGCTGGCGGTCAGCCGTCTGCAGATCGCGATCGATCAGGCGCGCAAGTGCGGTCTGCTCGGCGCCAACGTGCTCGGCACCGGATTTTCGTTCGACATCGACATCAAGCTCGGCGCGGGCGCCTTCGTC
>CACZPY010000347.1 GCA_902783135.1 uncultured bacterium | reverse complement strand
CGGCTCATGCGGCGTGCCGGAGCGGCGGCGGCGGAACTCATCTCGGCGCGGATGCGGAAATTCGGATTTTCCCGCATCGTCTTTCTCTGCGGCGGCGGCAACAACGGCGGCGATGCCCTGACGGCGGCAGCTTCGCTCGCCGGGGCGTTCCCCATGGCGATATGGCTCGCACGTCCGCTGGATGAATTGCGCGGAGAAGCGGCGGAAGCCGCCGCCGTGCTGCCCCGGGAAATAAAAGCGCTTGCAACCACCGATTTTTCCGCGGTGGAACCGCATGACGGCGATCTGATCGTGGATGGGATGCTGGGGATCGGGATGCGCGGCGAAGTGCGGCCGCAGATCGCGGAGGTCATCAGCCGGATCAATGCGATGAAGCTTCCGGTCATCGCGCTGGATGTGCCGAGCGGTATGGATTCCGACACCGGGGAGGGGCGCGGTCCGGACGGCGAAGCCCTGCGGGCATTCGAAACGATCACCTTCGGGTTGCCGAAGCGCGGGTTGTTCACCGCCCCCGGCATCGCATTTTCCGGGGCGCTGTATGTGGCGGACATCGGATTGCCCCCGTTTGCCGGTCGGGGCTGCGGCGGAGCATTCACCGACTCGGACGCGATGGACGCGCTGCCGTGTTTTTCCAACGACATCCATAAAAACCGGCGCGGCGAACTGTTGGTCGCGGCGGGCAGCCGTCGTTATCCCGGAGCCGCCGCTCTGACGGCGACCGCCGGTCTCTGCGGCGGTGCCGGAGTGGTGCGCGCCTTTGTTCCTCGCGGAGTCGCTTTCCGACTGCCGTCGGCGGCGATACCGGTGGAGATCGCGGCGACGGGGCAGGGGGGATTCGCCGCGGCTCCGGACCGGTCGGATTATCCCCGCGCATCGGCATTGGCCGCGGGGTCCGGTTGGGGCGACGACGTGCCGCCGGAAGTGCTGACGGCGTTTTTGGATTTTCCCGGTCCCGCGGTGATCGACGCCGACGCCTTGAATTTGCTGTCGCGTCATCCGGAGTTGTGGCATTCCAACGGGCAGGCGGTCCTGACTCCGCACCCCGGAGAAGCGGAACGGCTGTGCCGTTCTTTTGGCATCGACGGCAGCTCCGGACGGGAAGAAACGGCGACGGCATTGGCGAAACGCCTTGATGCCGTGATCGTCCTCAAGGGCGCGCGCACCGTGGTCGCGGATCGGAATGGGGAATGTACATTTAACATTTCGGGATCCCCGGCATTGGCGACGGCAGGAAGCGGGGATGTTCTGACGGGGCTGATCGGCGCCTTGCTCGCCAACGGATCGGCTCCCGCGACCGCGGCGCGGTCGGCGGTGCTGATCCACGGACGCGCCGGAGAAAACCTCGGTCGCGGCGCCGTGGCGGACGATCTTCCGCGCGCGGCGGCGGCGGTAATGGCAAAGTTGGAAAAACGGTTGATTTTCTGAAAAAAACACCCCCAAACGACTTTTTTTTGAAAAAAATCGTATTTTCTTTGAATTTTCTTTGATTTGCGACTTGATTATTTTATAATCACTGGTTATACTATCACTAACCGCAAGGGAAACCCATCAACCAAAAGGGAGTGGAGCCATGAATCACAAGTTTTATGATGTCAAGACCAAGTCGTCCGTCACCGCCGCAATCACCGAAGTCAAGTCCTATGGCACCGCCGGTCGCACCCGCTATGCCGTCAAGGGCAAGACCAAGGACGGTCGTCCGCTGACCGCGTTCGTCAGCAAGGCCGACTGGGAAAAGGCCAAAGCGGCGATCAAGTAATTATACATTACCTTGACTGTCCGGATCCCCGCCAGGCGGCGGGGATCCTTTTTTTTTGCCCGCTTGATGCCGCGCACGCTTGAAAACCTGCTCTATGAACATTAAATTATAACGTCGGGAGGACTCGCTTGCAACCCATATTCTGGAGGATTTTTCTTAATGAACATCGATACTGCGCTTTACCGTCGGATCGAAGCCGCGGAACAACTTGAAGTCCTGCGTTTTTGGAATGATATCGATGAGGCTGGACAGCGCAAACTCGCCGCGCAACTGGCGGCGATAAACTGGGAAGAAATTCCCGGGTTGATCCGCGACTATGTTCTGCAGCGTCCGAAGACCGAGATCCCGGATGATCTGGCTCCCGCAAAGTATTTTCCGGATCGCGCCGTCGATGCCGAATCCGCCGATCTCTACCGGCGTGCCGTCGCCGCCGGGGAGAATGCGCTGCGGCAGGGACGCGTCTGCTGTCTGACCGTGGCGGGAGGGCAGGGAACGCGGCTCGGCTTCGACGGTCCGAAGGGCACTTACCCGATCGGTCCGGTCAGCGGCAGAAGCCTCTTCGCCTATTTTGCCGGAAGCATTCTGCGGGCGGGGCAAAAATACGGTCGTCCGATCAGTTGGTACATCATGACCAGTCTGCTGAATTGCGATGCGACGATCGAGTTCTTCCGCCGCAACGACTTTTTCGGGCTCGCTCCCGAACAGGTGTTTTTCTTCACCCAGGGGACGATGCCGGCGATCGGTTATGACGGCAAGCTGCTGTTGGGCGCGAGGGATTCGCTGGCGCTGTCGCCCGACGGTCACGGCGGAACGTTGCTGGCACTGCGCAAATCCGGTGCGCTTGAGCGCATGGAACAGGAAAAGACCGATATAATCAGTTATTTCCAAGTCGACAATCCGCTGGTGAAGATGTGTGATCCGCGCTTTATCGGGCTGCACGATCTGGAACGATCCGACATGAGTGCGATAATGCTCGCCAAGACCGGTCCGTTCGAAAAACTCGGCAATTTCTGCGTCTCCGGCGGACGGCTGCACATCATCGAATACAGCGACCTGCCGGAGGTGCTGGCACAGAAGCGCAATGCGGATGGTTCGCTCGCGTTTGTGGCAGGCAGCCCGGCGATCCACATGATCTCGCGCCGCTTCGTTTCCGAACTGACCGCCGACGGCGTGCTGAAACTCCCCTGGCACCGCGCGGACAAGAAGATCCCGACGGTCGACGCGCAGGGAAATCCGGTCAAGCCCGAGACTCCGAACGGAGTGAAACTCGAATCCTTCATCTTCGACGCGCTGCCGTTGGCGAAACGCACGATGATCCTCGAAGGCGACCGCAAGGAGGTCTTTGCTCCGACCAAAAACGCCACCGGAGTCGACTCCGCGGAAAGCTGCCGTCAAATGCTGGTCGACCGCGACGCCCGCCGATTGGAGGCCGCCGGAGTAAGCGTCCCGCGCCGCGGCGACGGCAGTGTCGATGCCAAGATCGAAATATCGCCCGCACTCGTATTGGACGATGAAGACGCCAAGGCGTATGTCAAAACGCATCGGGTGACGCGGATCGAGCCCGGTACGGAAATTTGTCTGGATTGATCCTTCCTGGCGGCATCATGAACATGCAGCGAACTATCGGCTTCGAGTCCTCGCAGCACGACTCCGACGCCACCGGCTCCGCCAATACTGAAGCGGTGGTCTCGGCTTTGCGCTGGATGCTGCTGCTGACCACGGTGCTGGTGGTCTTCGGGCTCACCATGCTCTATTCGGCGAGTTACGGGCAGGCGGGATTGACCTATTTCAAGAAACAGCTGCTTTGGGTGCTTTTGGGCATCGGCGCGGCGACGACGGCGTTTCTGGTCGGATACCGCAAACTTGCGGCGTGGTCTCCGCTGTGGATGGGGATTTGTTTCGTCGCGTTGATGATCGCCAAATTCTGCTTCGACCCGGTCAAGGGCGGCAACCGCTGGCTGCGTCTGCCGGGAGGAGTGACCATCCAGCCGTCGG
>CACZPY010000346.1 GCA_902783135.1 uncultured bacterium | reverse complement strand
CTTCGAGTTTGGCGTTCCACGCCCAGAACGGGACCCCGCGACATTCGGCGCCGGGATTTTCGACCTTCTTCAGAACTTGCTTTAACATTTTTCACCACACGGTTTGATGTTGGTTGTTATGTGTGCGTTCGAATATAATATAATGCCTGTCGGCGGATATGTCCTTGATTTTTCATCAAAAAAACAGCATTATTCATTCAACCCGGCGTTTCCGGCTCCGGACGGAGCGGCGAGCAGCCGCGCGAAGGCGGCGCAGAGCCGACTGACGGGAATGCGGTTCCGCACCGGCTTGACTTCGCTCTGGATGCACCGGAGCTGCGGCGCGGAACGGAGTTTGGAAAGCACCGTCGTCCAATCGACCGTGCCGGTGCCGGGCAGGTCGTGGTCGTCGTTCAGCACCCGGTTGTCGTGAAGATGACAACTCACGATATGCGGCAGCAGTTTGTCGAGAACGGAGTCGTCCCATACGGGCAATGCGTTCATGGTCGCGCACGACCGGAAGGCGGTCCCCTCGCGGTAGGCGCCGCCGCGCGCCAGTATGTTGGCGTGCCCCGCGTCGAAACAGGCGCCGAGGTGTTCCGAGCGGAATTCGCCGATGAAGTCAAGGATCGCGTCCGGCAGATTCAGCGGCTTGTAGAGGTTTTCGAGACAGATGGTCACGTCGAGTTTTTCCGCGACGGGCAGCAGTTCTTCGAGCGAACGGCGCGCGGCGTCGCGGTAGGTCGCCAGCGGATATCCGGGGTAGGCGCGGTTGCCGACGTGGAAGGCGCAGGTCTTTACGCCGAAGTCGTGGACGAGCTGCAAATGGAACTTGTGACGCGCGATCATCTGCGGGCGATATTCCGCGACCGGCAGCCACAGGTCGCATTCGTCGCCGTACGGCGCGTGGGCGTCGACGAAGGACAGACCGGACGCGACGAGTTCGGCGGCGAGTTTGCGGTACAGCGCCGGTTCGCCGGCAAGCTGTTTCAGCAGTCCGCTCGCGAGGACGATATGGCGGGCGCCGTTGGCGGCGAACTCAGCCATTATCCGCCGGCGGGTCGCTTCGTCGACGCCGTCCCACTCGAAGCAGTAACTGAGCGGCAGCCGGTCGAGCTCCATTTTATCCGAGTACCCGATTGAAACTTTCGACCACGGCGCGGATCGGCAGTCCGTTGCGGCGCAAAGGGATCACCTCGCTCTGCATGTTTTTGAGCCGCGGCGCGGAGCGGAGTTTGGAGATGACTTCCGGCCACTCGATCGCCCCCATGCCGGGGATGGTGTGGGTGTCGAGGTCGCCGTTGTTGTCGTGCAGATGGCAGTCGACGATGTGGGGCAGCATCCGGTCGAGCACGTTTTTCTCCCACGGCACCGGGCAGACGCCCTCCCAATGCGAGGGGACCACGCAGCCGGGAACATCCATGCCGCGTTCCATCAGATACGCATGGCCGACGTCGAAGCAGGCGCCGAGCCACGGCGACGGGAACTCGCCGATCAGCGTAAGCACGTCGTCCACGGTGTTGCAGGGCTGGAAGATGTTTTCGAGGCAGATCACGACGCCGAGCTGTTCCGCGACGGGCAGCAGCTCTTCGAGCGACCGGCGGGCGGCGTCCAGGTGCTGCGCCATCGTGAACGTCTTGATGTAGCGGCTGCAGATGTGGAAGCAGCAGGTGTCGACGCCGTAGTCGTGTATGATCTCCAGATTGAACTTCATGCGGGCGAGCATCTGGGGACGCCACTCGGCGACCGGCAGCGCGATGTCGGTCTCGAAGTTGAACGGCATGTGCGAGTCGACGAAATCCAGACCCGCGTCGCGCGCCTCCTGACGGAGTTTCAGATAGAGCTTCGGCTCGCCGGAGATCTTTTCTATCAGGCTGCTGGTGAGAACGAGATGCTTCGCTCCGTTGGCGGCGAACTCCGCCATCGCGACCTGCCGGGGCCTTTCGTCGAGGACGCCCCAATCGTAACAGTAGGTAAACGGGACCATATATCCAACTCCTCAATCAAGGTATTTTTCAAGCAGACACCCGAAGGTGTCGACCAGCGTTTTCACCGGGATGCCGTGTCTGCCGGGCAGGACTTCGCTCTGCATGCTCCGGAGACGCGGGGCGGTGCGGAGTTTCGGAATGACCTCCCGCCAGTCGATCGTGCCGCGCCCGGGGAGCGTGTGTTCGTCCAGCGCGGCATGGTTGTCGTGCAGATGGCAGTTCACGATGTACGGCAGCATTCTGCCGAGCACATCGTGCTCCCACGGAACTTCGCGCCCGATTTTTCCGAAGCGGTCATAGGCGACGCACGCGGGATCGGCCATGCCGTGTTCCATGATGTTGGCGTGTCCGGCGTCGAAGCAGGCGCCGAGACAGGGCGAGGGAAACTCGCCGATCAGCGTCAGCACGTCGTCCACGGTATTCAGCGGCTTGAAGATGTTTTCGAGGCAGATCACGACGCCGAGTTTTTCCGCGACGGGCAGCACCTCGTCGAGCGTCCGGCGGGCGGCGTCGAAGTGTTGTTCGGGCGTGTATCCGGCGTACAGCGTGGTGTCGATATGCACACAGCAGGTGTCGACGCCGTAATCATGGACGATCTGCAAAGTGAACTTCAGACGCGCGAGCATCTGCCGGCGGTACTCCGGCGCCGGCACTGCGGGATCGGTCTCCGCGCCGAACGGGGCGTGGGCGTCGACGAACGAAAGTCCCGCGTCGCGCAGCTCCTGCGGCAGTTTCAGATAGAGTTTGGGATCGCCCGCGACCGCCTTCAACAGTCCGTCGGAAAGGACGAGGTGCTCCGCTCCGTTGGCGGCGAACTCCTCCAGCGCCATCCGCCGCAGCTTTTCGTCGGTGACGGAGAGCCCGAAGAAGTAGGTGAACGGTATCTGCTTCGTGTTCATACCAGCGATCCCGCTTCCCGCACTTCGGCGACCAGGAGTCCGAGATCGATGTCGCGCACGGAGGGGACGTTCTCGCGCTTCCACTGAACGGCGGCGATGCCCGCCGCCTGACCCATTTCCATGCACGGCGCCTGCACCCGGATCGCGGCGAAGGCGTCGGCGTCGGCGGAGATCGCCCGCCCGGCGACGATCAGGTTGTCCGCCGCTTCGGTGACCATGCTCCGGTACGGTATGTACCCGGCGTCCTGCGGGAAAGTGAGTTTCTGCCCCTCGTCGCCCGGCAGATGGATGTCCACCGGATGGCAGGCGCGGGCGATGGAATCGGGAAAATGCACGGTGTTCACATACTCCTCGCCGGTCAGGATGTGCACCCCTCGGATGCGGCGGCTTTCGCGCACCCCCGCCATCGCGGCGAAGGAGGATATCCGGGCGTTTTTGAATTCCGGCACATGCTGCCGCAGCAGCGCCACCAGTTTGAAGGCGTCTTCGCGCATCTGTTTTTCGGCGCGCGAGTAGTCCGCGGGGTCGGTCGCGTCGAGAGCGGCGCGGGTCATGTTGACGGTGATGCCGCCGTCTTCGAGCGTGGTGCACAGCCACGGTCCGCCGAACAGCGGGACTTCGACCCCCTGTTCCCGGAGAGAAAACAATACGTCGCGCACGAAGCCCGCCTGATGGTTGAAACGGTGGTTTTTCTGGTGTATGATGTGCATGCGTTCGGTCGAGGTATCCACTCCCGAGAGGCGGAAGCAGAAGGTCCCCGGCTGCATTGCGCGCTTCTGCGGCAGCATCGGCACTCCGGCGTAGTGGGCGAGGTCGGCATCGCCGGTGGCGTCGATGAAGACTTTTCCCGCCACCGCGCACAATCCGCCCTTGTCCGCGACGACGGCGGCGCGGATGAACTTGCCGTCGGCGATGCATCCGGTCAGAAAGGCGTTCATCATCGTCGCGCATCCGGCGCGGTCGATCATGCGCTGGGCGACGAGTTTGTAGATCTCGGGGTCGAAGGATACGTTGCAGCGCGGCTCCTCGACGATCGCGCCGCCCGCCGCCACGAGTTCGTTGGCGAAGCGCCACGGGATGCCGCCGGTGATCCGGCGTCCGTTGTAGGCGAATTCGCTCATCGGGTCGACATAGCCCGCCGTCGCCATGCCTCCCAGGAATCCGAAGCGTTCGATCAGCAGCGTCTTCGCTCCCCGTTCGGCGGCGGCGACGGCGGCGCCGATCCCGGCGGGACCGCCGCCGCAGACGACCGCGTCATAGTGCCCGCGAACGGGAAGATCTGTGTGGTAGTCCAAATGTTCTGTCGCCATTTGTATTTATGTCCTGTTCGATATATGTGTCGTATCCCCGGTCTTTGCTGTGGGGTTAAAGCCTATTCCAGTGCGGGCGCCGGATCGGTATAGACGGCGAGCGCCTTGGCGTAAGTGCATCCCGGCGCCAGCAGCACCCGGTGCGGGATGTTGGCGCGCAGATACAATGTGTCGCCCGGTTTCATGATATGACCGGTCCGGTCGTCGAAGAGGTGGAAATCCAGCGAGCCTTCGAGGATAACGAAGAATTCCTCGGTGTCGTGACGCAGAAAGCCGCGCGGATTGTCGCAGGGGGTGTACTCGATGATGAAGGGATCCATGCGGCGGCCGATCTGACGATAGGCGAGCGCGAGATAATTGATGCCGTGCTTTTCGCCGTCGTCGCGGTAGAGTTTTTCGCCTTCGTCCAGCCGCCCGAAGAGATATTCGCGACCGTAATTTTCGTCTTCGTCGAAGAGCGCCGACAGCGATACTCCCAACGCGTCGGAGATCTTGAGCAGCGCCTTGAGCGACGGGCTCTGGCGGAAGTTTTCCACCTGCGAGATGAATCCCTTGCTGAAACCGCTTTTTTCCGCGAGTCCGGCGACGGTCATCCCCTGCGCCAGCCTCACCCGTCTGATGTTCTGGGAAAGTTTGAGTAAATTCATCTCGCCGCTCGAATGGACGGGGCAAGTTCATTAAAAGTACCGGGAGTGCCGCGCGGCGGTGCATGCCCCGCCCAAAAGCGCCGGGCGGCGGACGCCGGTAAAAAGACCTTCCCGGAGCGGGGGCGCCGCTCCGGAAAGGCCGTTCCGCGATCGGATCAGCGCCAATCGGCGGCGAATTCGAAGGAATAGCCGCTCAAATTGTAGTCCTTCTGCAGATCGATGATGTTCTTCTGGAGCGCCCGGTTGATCGGCACGCCGGTGGTCTTGCGCTTCTGATAGTTGAGGTACTCCTTTTCGCCCGCGGTGTAGATGCGGTCGTGACCGGGAGCCTTGCGCGAATTGCGCAGCGCCCGTAGTATCTCGCCCACCGTGTGCTTGAAGTCCTTCGGATCGGCGAACGCCTCGATGTTGATCGCGAGGAAGAAGTGGCCGAGGTGATACGGCTGCTTCTTGCCTTCCGGCGAAAAGCCGAGCAGTCCCTTGAGGAACGAACCCTGCGCCAGCGCCGCGCTGAGGATCTCGACGACGGTCGCGTAGCCGTAACCCTTGTAGCCGGCGGTCTCCTCGCCGAGTCCCCCCAGCGGAGTCAGCGCCGCTTTGCCCTTGACGAGGTCTTCGAGGATCTGGATGGTGTCGGTGCGGGTGTTGCCCTGCTCGTCGATGACCCAGCCCGGAGGCAGTTCCTTGCCGGCGCGGCCGTAGACTTCGATCTTGCCGCGCTGCGACACGCTGGTCGCGCAGTCGAGGAAGAAGGGGAAGTCCTCGTCGCTCGGGATCGCGAAGGTCAGCGGGTTGGTGCCGAGCATGTTCTCGACGCCGAAGGTCGGCGCGATCGAGGGACGCGCGTTGGTGCCGGTGATGCCGATCATGTTGTTCTTGGCGGCCATCAGCGCATAGTATCCGGCGATGCCGTAGTGGGTCGAGTTGCGGACGGCGGTCATTCCGGTGCCGTACTTCTTGGCGGCGTCGATCGCGTACTGCATCGCCTGCTTGGAGGCGACCATGCCCATCCCGTCGTGCGCGTCGTAGACGGCGGTCGTCGGGGTGCTTTTGATCATTTCGACGGTGGTCTTGGGATTCTGGATGCCGTCGCGGATGCGGTCGATGTAGATGGGTTTCAGACGCCCGATGCCGTGCGAATCGATGCCGAGCTTGTCGGCGGTGATCAGCACTTCGGCGCAGGTGGCGGCGTCCTTCGCGGGGACTCCGGCGGCGACGAAGACGTCGCGCATGAAGCTTTCCAGCGTGGCGAAGTCGAGGTAGTACAGTTTTTCTTCCATTTCGAACCTTCCTTATGCTTGGTTGGTGGTTGATGTCATATCGTTTCGAGTTCCTGCTCCCAGATTGCCTGCAATTCTCCGAGGTTGCGCACCGCGAAGTCGGGCACGATCCCCTCGGGTACGATCAGATCGTTGTTGGTGCCGGTGATGTGGCAGGTGACGGCTCCGGCGTTCACGCCGACGGCGATGTCGGTGGAGAGGCGGTCGCCGACCATCAGCGTCTCTGCCGGAGTCGCGCCGCGCCGCCGCGCCGCCTCGACGATCAGACCGGGATCCGGCTTGCCGAGCACCTTGAGCTTGGTGTTGGTGGCGCTTTCGAGCATTTTGGTTATCGCTCCGCAGTCGACCAGCCACGTCGGCTGATCGGTCGGGCAGAAGGGATCGGGATGAGTGGCGAAGCCCGGCACTCCCCGGCGCAGGAACCACGCCGCGCGGCAGACCCGGTCGTAGACGAGTTCGCGGTCGAAGGCGACGATCACCGCCTGCGGATCGTTTTCGTCGATCGCGAACCCCGCCGCTTCGAACTGCGGCACGATGCAGCGCATGCCGAGCAGATAGATGCGGGATATCTCCGGATGAAAATGGTGCAGATAGTCGATCGTATAGTCGGTCGAGATGTAGAAATCGTCTTCGGTGCAGGGAATGCCGATCCGGGTTATCTTATCCACATACTGCGCCTTGGAAAAACTCGAGTTGTTGGAAAGGAACGCATAACCCACGCCGCGGCTCTTCAGGAAGCGCAGAAACGGCACGGTGGTGGGGAAAAGACGCCCGCCTTCGTAGATCGTCCCGTCCATGTCCAAAAAGACTTGTCTGACTGCCGACAGATTTTTCACCCGGAACTCCCGAAATTGCGCGTTTTCCTGAAAGTTTATTAAATATAAACCACGGCGGGGGAAAAGTCAACCGGTAATGACGGGATAACGGACGGCACCCCGTCGGGAGTCCGGGG
This sequence comes from uncultured bacterium, assembly GCA_902783135.1. Classification (GTDB taxonomy): domain Bacteria; phylum Verrucomicrobiota; class Lentisphaeria; order Victivallales; family Victivallaceae; genus UBA1784. The sequence continues at coordinate 2,724 of CACZPY010000346.1, read as the reverse complement.
GGGAGGAGTTCCGTCAGCGCAGGATGTCCAGCGCCACCGGCTTCCAGATGCCCCCCGCCAGCCGCGCGTCGAATACCCGCACGACGAGCAGATTGCGCTTGCCCCAGCGCACTTCGTCGGTGACGTCGAGCTGGAACGGCTTGTCCCACCCGGCTGTCCCCGCGGTGTGCTGACCGACGAAGACGCCGTTCAGCCACACCCACGCCTCCTCGTCGACGCCGCCGAAGTTTAGTTCGGCGGCGTTGCACTCCATCTTGGCGGGGGCGTCGAAGGAGATGCGGTACCACGCGAAGCCGTCGTAGCCGGGAAAGCCCTGGGTTTCCCAGTTCCCGACGCCGATGGTCTTCCAGCGGCTGTCGTCGAAGTTCTCCGCGAAGAAGTTTCGTTCGTGCCCGTTGCCGTCGGGATCGGTCGCGAACTTCCAGTTTTTCTCCGGCAGTTTGATCGACCCGACGGTCGTGATCGCGTAATCCCAGTCGTCGCGTTCGCTCAGCCGGAGTTTCGTCCTCCGGAAATTGAACGGCACGGCGATCGCCCCCGCGGCGCCGACGAGGGCCGTTTCCTTGGAGTTGCGGCGCAATATGGCGGCGACCTCGCGGCGTTCGGGGGAGTCGGGCAGTTCGCCGAGACAGCCGAGCACCGTCGAGCGGACGCGGAAATCGGGATCGGCGGCGAGACGCTTCAACTGGGGCAGCGCCTGTTCACGGCGGTCGCGGAAGAGTTCCAGCAGCGCGCGGGAGCGCAGCACCGGGTCGGAGTGCTTCAAGCCGGCTTTTATCGCGGCGGCGCGGTCGCGGCGCAGCAGGGCGCGGAACGCCGCCCGGCGCGTGATGTCGTTCTGAGAGTTCAGATCGTTCTTCGGCGACGCGGAGAGGATGGAGCAGACGGCGAGGCCCAGCGAGATAAAAAGTCTTTTCATGTTGTCAGCGTCCTTTCACGTCGAATGTTGTCCGACCTTCCAGCTGCGAGGCGCGATCCCGCACGACGACCGTCCAAATTCCGGGTCGTTCATTGAGCGGGATCAGAAAATCGCGCTCCAGTTTGCCGTCTTTGACACAGTCGCAGACCGTCTCCGCTGTTTCGCCGCCGGGGGCGATCAGCCGGATGCTCACCGGCAGCAGCGCCGGTACCGGCTTGGCGGCGGCGTTCCATATCCCGATGCGGATGCGCGCCTTTTCGCCCGCGGCGACGGAGCGGGGGGCATCCGCGGTCACTCTGGCGATCGGCGAGTCGAGGAACATGAGTATCCGTCCGTCGTTGGTCGAAAATTCGAGACGGCATTTGACCCCCTCTTCGGTCGGTTCGGCGTCGATCCGGCCCCCGCGCGAGAGTTCGTAGACCGCCGCCGCGCGGCGGCGCACCAGCACGTCGCCCTGATGCGGCAGTCCCTTTTCCATGACCTGCTTCCACGCTCCGAAATTTGTTCCGTAGGTGCGCCGGTCGTTGATGACGAAGAGATAGTCGGTGTTTTTCCACCGGCGCGGGAAGGTCAGAAAATCCGGATCGGCGCTGACGAACGGCGTGTAGGCGCCGCGCAGTTTTTTCAGCAGTCCCGCCGCCGCGCGTTTGTAGTCCGCATTGAATTTTTCGGCGCCCGGTTTGCGGTGGAAGACCACCTCGCCGACGATGATGTCCGGGGTGATCGCCGGCGCCAGATCGCGGTCGGCGACGACGATGCCGCCGCGCTCCTGAAACTTTTCGATCTCGCGGGCGACGGACTCGGCAAGCACGTCGCTGTGCGGCATGAACAGCACCTTGACGTTTTCAAGTCCGCCGTTCAGTATCGACTCGTCGTAGAGCACCTTCGGCGCGAGGTTGGCGCGGTACATCAGCATCCCGCTCGGCCACTCGCGCCCCCAGCCCCAGCCGCCGCGTCCGGCGAAGAGACACGCCGCGAAATTTTCGTACACGGCGGTGTCCGCTTCGCGCTCGGGAAGCTGACGGAGCATTTTGCCCAACGGCTTGACGACACCGTTGAAAACTTCACTCAGCGCCTTTTGACTTTCCGGGTCGATGTAGCGCAGTCCGGTGAACAGGAAGTTCGGCGGCAGCAGCGACCCCGCACCGTAATACATGATCGAATCCACCTGACGCGAGATCATCGCCCACGTCGCTTCGCGCAGCAGTCCCGGCGGAGTGGTCATGTAGGAGGCGGTCGGCTCCCATTTTACCCACACGGGCGGTTCGGCGACCTTCATCCCTGGTGTGAGCAGTTCGTGGCGCTTGACGATCATCTGCGTCATGATCCCGGCTCGCTGACCGGGGCGTCCCGCCGCCATCGCCTGCTGTTCCCCCGCCACGGCGGCGACGCGGAAAGGTTCGGGGTAGGCGTAGACCCACTGGTTCAGCAGATCGACGCTCCCGCCCGAGCCCCACAGCGGCGGCACCCGGACGGCGGGATCGTGCATGGTGACGGGGGCGGTACTGCCCGCGCCCTCCTTCAAGGCGGCGCTCATCGCTCCGTTGAGGGCGTTCATGCCGTCGCCTTCCTTCCAGAACCAGCGGTAGTAGACGAGCAGCGGATGATCGTCGGGGATGACGCGCCCCGCGGGGAACCCGTCAAGCTGACCGAACGGCGGCGGCAGTTTTCCGTCGACCTCCGGCGGGATCTCCCGTCCGGTGGCGGCGCGGTACCGCTGCTGCGCGTTTTTGTCCAACGCGGGAGTGGTGTGGTCGCGGCGCTCGGGGTTGATCAGCGCGCCGTAAAAGGCGGGGTGCGCGCCG
>CACZPY010000345.1 GCA_902783135.1 uncultured bacterium | reverse complement strand
TCATTCGCCACGCCGCCCGAGGAGATACACATATAACCGGAGTTTTTCACGACGGTCGAATTTGCCACACCGCCATTGGAAATGTACAGATGACCGTTCCAATCAGCGAAAACGGAGTTTGCCAAACCACCCGAAAAGATGTGCATACCACCATAAGATATGAAGATTGAGGTCGCCACGCCACCATAATAAACGAGCATATTCCCGGTGCTGGTCACTTTGAGCGCGCTCGCCACACCGCCGCCGGAGACAAGCATGCTGCTGCCGACGATGACTACATTATCAGCTACGATTGCCGAACCATTTTCTATGGTCTCCCAATAGCGGTCCTCATCCCAATAGAATCCGCCCAGCACACCGAAAGCGGAAATGGTGACATCGTAAGCGGTGCCGCCATTGAAAACATACAGAATACAGCCGCGGCTGGCGATGACCGAATTCGCCACACCGCCACTGGAAACGTGCATAACACCGACGTTATCTGTCAGAACGGTCGAATTCGCCACACCGCCACCGGAGACATAAAGAGCCCCCTGCCCCATTACCGTGGTGGAATTTGCCGTCGCGCCGCTATAGATGTACAAACACCCTTGGTTGCCGCTACCACGTACGATGGTCGAGTTCACCGTTCCACCGTCATAAACGTGTACCGCCCCTTTATTACTCACCACGGTCGAGTTCGCCTCCCCGCCGTGGGAAACGTACATCAACCCGTTATAATTCACAAAAGTCGAATTGACTATGCCGCCGTCATAAACATAAACCTCTGCACCTAAATAGCCAAAACCATTAGATCCCCCATTAACGGCGATCGAGTTCGCCACTCCGCCCGAGTAGACGAACATACTGCCATACTTTCTCACGGTAGTGGAATTAGCCACGCCACCGGAAGATACGCGCAGATAGCCGGATGCGTTCACGGTGGTGTTATTGGCCTCTCCGCCATCATATATGTACATGAAATCGTAATCGTTCAACGTGATCCCGCCCGAAATTTCGCCGGAGGAAATATTGATTCTGCTCATTGTGTTTTTGTTCCTCAGTTGTTATATTCTAAAATATCATGATTTCGTTCATGCATGCTCCTCCCATGGGATATCGGAGGCAGATCAAATTGCGGAAGCATAAAAAACGGGGAAACGGAAAAGAAACCGGAAACGCTCCCGCGCATATTACTCGAGATCCATTTTGGGACCAGCACCGAAATGTCCAAAACATATCCGGCAAGATGCGTAAATCACTTCCGTCGGATATATTTCATCACATTCAGCATAGACTTTTATACTTGATCGGTTTTCAAAAAGTCATTTGCTTGAATATATGGGTTGTGAATCAGCCCCGGCGACGTGGCGCCGATAAAAAACGCTTATAATTTATCATCCGAAAATGCGAAATGCAAATCCGGAGACATACGGCGGACGGTGAAATCCAGGGCTTTGCGGCGGCGCGTCTGCGCAAAAAAACCTTTTCGTGTATTTCGTGGTTTATTCAACCGCGGCGAAAGGGGCGCGAGGCGGATACCGCCGCGGGATGGGCGGCATCAAGCCACTTTTCGAACTCGGCAAAAGTGCAGAGCAGCGACGCACGATTGCGGAATTCGGCGGCGAATCCCCTCCCCTTCAGGTAGTCGTGGATGATCTTCCGCGCCTGCCGCATGGCACTATTTTCTCCGTAGAGTGCGACCATTTCGGCAACGTGGGTACGGACTTCGAGTTTCCACTCGTCCAAAGTCGGCGGCGGCGCGTCGTTGAGAAGCTCGCCGAAGATCCACGGATTGCCCATCGCCCCCTGCGCGACCATGATCCGCGAGCAGCCGCTGTCGCGCCGCAAGTCGTCATAAGTCTTACGGTCGCGGACGCCGCCGTTGGCGATGACGGGGATGCCGTACTTCGCGACCGCCTCGCGCACGGCGGAAATGATGTCCGCTCGCACCGGGCCGGTGTAAAAATCCTCGAGCGTCCGACCGTGGACCGTCAGCGCCTTAGCGCCGAGTTCCGCCAATCCGACCGCGAGCTCCACCGTCGGCGCGGGGTGATCGTGCGTCAGGATGCGGAACTTGGCGGTCACGGGGAAGCGGCTGTATTGCGTCAGCAGCCGAAATCGGTCGAGCGCGACGTCGATCCGGCGTCCCAGCGCCGCCCCGGCGCCCTTTTTGACGACCTTGGCGACGGGACAGCCCAGATTGAAGTCCAGCAGCGAAAACTCCCGGGCGTTCAGTTCCTCGCAGGAGCGTTTCAGCCACTCGGGGTCGGCGCCGACCACCTGCACGCCGAGAAATTCTTCCTCTTCGCCGCGCGCCGCCAGCGCCAGCCCCCGTTCGGGGGTGTGCGCCAGACTGGCGGCGTCCACCATCTCGGCAAACGCGAAAACGCAGCCGTGTCGGCGCGCGGAGCGCCGATACGGCAGATCGGTAAAGCCGGATAATGGCGCCAGTATCAGTGCATTTTCCGGGTATATCGTCTCGGAGTTCATGCGTACTGCACCATCATATTCTGAAGCTTGCGGAGCGCGCGATTCTGCAATTGCCGCACCCGCTCGTTGGAGCAGTTGAGTTCCGCGCCGACCTCGTCCAGAGTGCGCACCGCTTCGCCGTCCAAGCCGAAGCGCATCCGCAGTATCTGCCGCTCCCGGGGCGAGAGGCGGTCCAAAAGTTTCAGCAGCTGTTCGATCTCCTCGACTTTGATCAACATCTGATCGGGGGTCTCGGATTCGTTGTCCGGCATCAGGTTTAATAGTTCCGTGCCCTCGGCGGAGTCGTCGCCGTGAACCTGCGCATTGAGCGACTGCATATCCACCTGCCGGGTGTCCCGGAGCCGCTGAATGGTCACGAGCGGCAGTTTGGTTTCCGCCGCCACCTCCTCGTCGGTGGGGGGGCGCCCCAAGCGGGACGTCAGATTGCGCACCGCGCGTTTGATGCGGTTGCTGTTGAGCTGGGTGCCGATCGGGACCCGCACGGTCGTCGCATGGTCGGCGATCGCCTGCCGGATCGCCTGTTTGATCCACCACGCGCTGTAGGTGCTGAACCGTGCCCCGCGCGAGGCGTCGAAACGCTTCGCGGCGGTGATGAGTCCCCGGTTGCCCTCCGAGACCAGATCGTCCCACGCGAGACCGCGGCCGAGAAAATCGTTGGCGATCTTCAGCACGAGACGAAGGTTCTCTTCGATCAGGGCGTCGACTTGCGATTGGGAATTGCGCTCCTCTACGCTATCCGTCCTCATAAGTTCTCCTCATTATTCGGTTGTTACCGGATCGCGCGACCCTCCTCAAAGCCGCGCGGCCGTATCTTTTTAATATGACACGCAATGAGAAAAAGTCAAATCTTTTCCATGGACAAATGGTAGGGAATGGATTCGAGGAAGACCCGGCCGTAACTTTTGGCGATGATCCGGCGGTCCAGCACCACCACCATGCCCCGGTCGGAGCGGTTGCGGATCAGCCGTCCCACCCCCTGACGGAACTTCAGGACCGCCTCGGGCAGACTGTACTCGGCAAAGGGACTTTTCCCCGCCATGCGGATGCGCTCCTCGCGCGCGGCGATCAAGGGATGCCCGTACTGCGCGAACGGCAGTTTGGTGATGATGACGTTGCTCAGCGCTTCCCCGGGGACATCGACCCCGGTCCAGAAACTGTCGGTGCCGAACAGGACCGACGAAACGTCCTCGCGGAAGGCGCGGATCAACTGCCCCCGGTGCATGTCTTCCCCCTGCACCAGCAGCCGCCAGTTGCGCAGTTCGAAGCGCGTCCGCAGCGCGGCGGCGCAGTAACGCAGCGACTGGTAGTTGGTGAAGAGCACGAACGCGCGTCCCTGCGACATTTCGACGTAGTGAAAGATCTCCTCTGCCAGCGCCGCGTTGAAGCCCTCCCCGGAAGGATCTGGCATGTCGCGCGGGATGTACAGCACCGCCTGATCGGAAGAAAACGGCGAATCCAGCAGCAAGGTCCGCCCGTCGAAACCGGTGCGAGAGATGAAGTAGTCGAAACTTTTGCGCACCGCCAGCGTCGCGCTGCACAATATCACCGGAAAGTCCTGCGCGAAGAGCAGCGGCCGCAAGAGTTCGGCGATGTTGAGCGGCGAAGCGTGGAGCGTCACCGCCGAGTGGTCGAATTCGGCGTAGTATACCGCCTCGGGCAAGGTACGCCGGGTGATCGCGTCGATGCCGTCGACGAACGAACGGCAGCGCTCCAGGTGGGCGCCGAGTTCGGTTTTGAACGCGGCATCCTCCTCTTCCTCCGCGGCCTCGGACAAGCCGGACGCAAGTTTCAGCAGCGCCGGGGTCAGCGAGTTGGGAAACTCGGCATCCTCGGGCAGCCGGCAGGCGCTCTCGTTCTTGCGCGAAAGCCAGTTTTCGTAGGGGGTAAAGAAGGCGTACGCCTCGTCCCGCGCCGTCGCCGCCAGATTGCGCAACTCGGGGAATGCGCTACCCGACCGCATCAGCAGACCGCGCGCGCTATCCGGATTGTAGAGCCGCTGAAGTTCTCCCACCACCGCGAAGCGCGACAGGTGAATGCCGAGGTGTTCGGCGGCGTTGCTCTCCAAGGTGTGCGCCTCGTCGATCAGCAGCGCACCGTAATCGGGCAGCAGCCCGCCCCCGCCCTCCTGCCGCATCGCGAGATCGGTGAATAAAAGCGCATGGTTGGCGACGATGATGTCCGCATCCTCCCACTCCCGGCGCGCCCGGTAGTAGAAGCAGTTGCGGAAAAACGGACACTTGTTGCCCGCGCAGTTGCCGATCTCGCTGCAGACCATCGACCAGACGGTCGGGTCGATGCTGAAGTCGAAGCCGTCCCTGGTGCCGTTCTCTTCTCCGGAGTCGAGCGATTTTTCGAGCCGCGCGAGTTCCGTGACCAACGACGGGGTGGGCAGAAGGGCATCGCGCTCGGCGCCGGAAAGCAGAGAAAACCTCCGGCGGCACAAATAGTTGCGGCGCCCCTTGGCGAGCACCGCCTTGAACTCGATGCCGAGGATCTTTTTGAGCAGCGGCAGGTCGCGTTCGATCAACTGTTCCTGCAGCGTTATCGTCTCGGTCGAGACCACCGCGGGGCGGCGCGCCGTCTGCGCCCGGTAGATCAGCGGCACCAGATAGGCGAAACTCTTGCCGACCCCCGTCGGCGCTTCGACGCAGAGGTTTTCGCCGTCCCGCAGCGCCTCGGCGACGCCGCGCGCCATCGCACGCTGCTGCGGGCGGTATTCGTAGAGCCGCCCCTCCTGGCGCGCCGACTCGGCGAGCGTGCCGTCCTCGGCAAAGACTTCTTCGCACGCCTCGACGATCCCGGGGGACACCGGAGCTTCCGGTTCGTACTCGACCGCAAGATCCTCCAAGGTGATGTCGGTGTCGATGTCGTCCGGCGAAAAATCGCTGTCGCCGAGATCAAGCTTCATCGGAGCGCTCCCTGAACCGCGTCTCAAGATTCCTGCCCTCTTCCGCCAGCACCGAATCGGGGAGCCCGAATCCCTCGCCGAACGGGATCAGCAGCCGTGCCGTATATCCCGCGATGTCGCCGCCCACATCCGCGGCGCTGCGCACGATCCGGCTCCCGATCCGCGGCAACAGCGCCGGATACACGCGGGAGCCGGACTTGATGACGGTCCCCGTGAGTTCCGACGCTTCGACCGCGATGTCAAGGATCGCCTTGTCCATACCGAGTTCGCGGTAGTAGTTGCCGACAAAACGGCAGAACGCCGCCAATTTTTTCGCCATCAGCGAAGTGGAAAGTTCCGCGCCGGGAGCCGGAAAGTACTCCACCAGATACAGCCACTGCTGCCGGAACAGCTGGAACATGCGCGGATTTTCCCGGTCGAGATAGCGCAGCGCCATGTTGCCGGGATTCGCGTTCTGCACCTCGGCGGCGGTTATGAATTCCCCCTTTTCTGCTGCGGCGGCGATCCCCGCGGCGCGGATCCGGTCGACGGTCAGCTCGGCGGCGCCGGAAAGCGACACGCTGTACTGAAACAGTACCGCCGGCTCGCCGGGGCGCGGATTGCGGCGGCGGCGGAAATACGCGAGCGACGAGGCGAAGAGATCGTCCGAGCGGGGTTCATCCTGCTCCTTTGTCTCCTCGGAGCCGCCTTCAAGACCGCGGGTCTCGTACAGGATGCCGCGCAGCATCTTCGCCAGCAGTTCCCGCTGGTTGCGCAGCGCCCGCTGGATCAGCCGGTGCATCTCCAGCGCCCGGTGCGCCGGACGGCTGGAGGCATCGCGGGTGCGGATGTAGAATACGCCCGTCTGCAATTCGTTTTCCACACTTCGGGTGCAGACGTGCGGCAAGGCGGTGAACGGGCGCACCACGAAGACCGCATAGCGTTTGCCGTCCACCACCGGACGTTCCAACGAAAAGTCGATCGGCGGCTCGACGCAGGCATTGATGTACGCGCCGACCGATGTCGGATCGAAGGAACGGGTCTCCTCCTCGGTCAGCCCGGTATAGTCGCACGGACAGCCGGAACTGTCCTCGCCGACGCCGACCACCAGAACTCCTCCCGCGGTGTTGGCGAAAGCGGCGAGATGGCGGACGAATTTGCCGCGCGCCGCCGCGTTCATAGTGTTCCACGACTGGTGCGCCTTGTAGTCCAAGGTATCCGATTCCACCTGCCGGTAGATGAGTTCCGCGAAATCCATCATTCCACGCTTTCCGATGCCGGACCTCACTTCACCCCGCAGGCGGCGGCGTCATAGATGAAATGCTGGCAGTTGTCGCAGACGGCGACATCGCCCTTGCGGAGCAGATTCTGGGTCTGCGGCGTGACTTTGAGGTGGCAGTTGCCGCAGATGCCGTTTTCCACCTCGACCACCGGAGTCGACGGCATCTTGCCGCCGAGCAGCACATTGTATTGCCGCAGCGTATCGGCGTCGATGTCGCGCAGATATGCCGGACGCGCCGTCTGCAATTTGGCGATCTCCTTTTTGACCTCGCCGGAAAAGGCGAGCAGTTCGTCGAACTCCGCTTTCAGCGTCGATGTGGCGGCGGCGTTGTCGGCGGCGACCTTGAGCACCCGCTTTCTGGCGGCGTCCAGATCGTCCATCAGCAACAGTGTCCGCTCCTCGAGTTCCCCGATCTTCTGCTTGTTCTGCTCGACCGCCGCGAGCATCGCCTGATATTCCTTGTTGTTCTTCACCAACGCCGACTGCTGCTGGAGTTTCAGATTCTCCTTCTGCAGCGATTCGATGCCGGATTCTCCGGCTTTGACCGCCAGCTCCACCTTGCGCGCGGCGTCCTGCGCCGCCTTGGTGTCGGCGGCGAGCGCATCGCGTTTGGCGACCATGTCGCTCATCTCGCGGGGCAGCAGCCGCAGCCGCGCCTCCAGATCGCGCAGACGCAGATCGAGTTCCTGAAGTCTCAACAGCTTTTCCAGCCACACGACCGCCATGCCGACACCTCCTTGTCCTTGGATTTATTTCACGTCGAAAAGAGTGTTCTCGTCCGTCGCCCGACGGATGCCGAGTTTCGACCACGCGCGCGGCGTGGCGACCCGCCCCTTGCTGGTGCGCGTCAGATAGCCGCGCTGGATCAGAAACGGTTCGTAGACCTCCTCGATGGAGTCCTCCTCCTCGCCGACGGAGACCGCGATGTTCTTGAGCCCGACCGGGCCGCCGTTGAAGTTCGAGATGATGACTTCGAGGATGCGCAGGTCCATCTCGTCCAGACCGTCGCGGTCGATCTGCAGCATCTCCAGCGCCGCCGCCGCGACCGGACCCGTGATCACCGAATCCTCCTTGGTCTGCGCGTAGTCCCGCGCCCGCCGCAAGAGATTGTTCGCGATACGCGGAGTCCCGCGGCAGCGCGAGGCGATCTCCTCGGCGCCGGAGTCCTCCAGCTCCACACCGAGGATCCCCGCGGAACGCCGGAGTATCTCGACCAGACTCGGCGTGTCGTAATAATCGAGCCGCATGTTCAATCCGAAGCGCGCCCGCAGCGGAGCCGAGATCATCCCCTGCCGCGTGGTCGCCCCGATCAGCGTGAAGCGCGGCACGTTGAGGCGCACCGAACGCGCCCCCGCGCCCTGCTCCAGCATGATGTCGATGAAGAAGTCCTCCATCGCGCTGTAAAGATATTCCTCCACCGTGGCGCTGAGGCGGTGGATCTCGTCGATGAAGAGCACGTCTCCCGGTTCGAGGGAGGTCAGCAATCCGGCGAGGTCGCCGGGTTTCTCGATCGCGGGACCGCTGGAACTTTTGAGTTTGGTGCCCCGCTCGTTGGCGATGATGTACGCGAGCGTGGTCTTGCCCAGCCCCGGAGGTCCGCAGAGCAGAATGTGATCCAGCGCCTCGTCGCGTTCCCTGGCGGCGCGGACGAAGAGTTCCAACTGCTCCTTCACCCGGTTCTGACCCGGAAATTCGGCGAAATTCGGCGGGCGGAGCGAGTTTTCCTTTGCCGGATCGCGCCGGTTCAGTGTCGAGGTTATGAAACGTTCTTCCATTTTCGCTTGTTTTTAACGTGTGGAGGTGTTATTTTATTTCAATGACGCCTGTCGTGTTATTAAGGTAGCGCGGCGAGCGGAAATTTCCACAGGGAACAGAAAATTTTTGAGTTTTTTATTAAAAAGGTGTTTTCAACATCTCGACCCGTGAACGGTCGAAAAGCGAGAAAGGACGTTAAAATGTTTGATGTTGCCATGGCGAAGAAGGCGGCGGATACCGTGCGGGTACTCTCCGCCGAAGCGATCCAGAAGGCCAAATCCGGTCACCCCGGCATGCCGCTCGGCTGTGCCGACTACGCGATCACGTTGTGGAGCAAGTATCTGCGCCACAATCCGGCGAATCCCGAGTGGTTCGGCCGCGACCGCTTCATCCTCTCCGCCGGCCACGGTTCGATGCTGATCTACAGTCTGCTGCACCTCTTCAACTACGGTCTGGAGATGGAGGAGCTCAAGAACTTCCGTCAGTGGGGCAGCCTGACCCCGGGACATCCGGAATTCGGACATACCCGCGGCGTGGACATCACCACGGGACCGCTGGGCAGCGGTTTCGCCTCGGGCGTCGGCATGGCGATCGCCAAGCGCCGTTTCGCCGCCGCCACCGGGCTGGACAAAAGCGGCTTCTTCGATCCCAAGGTCTTCGTCATCAGCGGCGACGGCTGCATGATGGAAGGCTGCACCAGCGAAGCGGCGTCCCTCGCCGGACACCTCAAGCTCGATGAACTGGTGGTCTTCTACGACGACAACAACATCTCGATCGAAGGCAACACCGCGATCGCCTTTACCGAAGACGTCGCCAAGCGCTTCGAAGCCTACAACTGGCGCGTGCTCCGCATCGCCAACGCCAACGACATCGCCCAGTGCGACGCCGCGCTCGCCGAAGCGGTCAAATCCGACGGTCGTCCGACGATCATCATCGGCAAGACGCAGATCGGTTTCGGCGCCCCCAACAAGCAGGGCAAGGCGAGCGCCCACGGCGAGCCGCTCGGCGACGAGGAACTCGCCGCGCTGAAGCAGAACCTCAACTGGAAGGAAGAGCCCTTCACCGTTCCCGCCGACGTCCGCGCCTTCTGCGACGCCCGCGTCGCCGAACTGGGCATCGCCGCCGCCGAGTGGGAAGACAAGTATCAGGCGTTCCGCAAAGCCGACGCCGAGCGGGCGAAGGTCATCGACAGCTTCCTAACGCAGGCGGTCCCCGCGAACATCGCCGAGGAACTGCTCAAGGCCGTTCCGCTGGACAAGCCGGTCGCTTCGCGCGCCAGTTCGGGCGCGGTGCTGCAGCGCGCCGCCCAGCTGGTCCCGTCGCTCTTCGGCGGCTCCGCCGATCTGTCGCCCTCCAACAAGAGCGACGTCAAGGGCGGCGGCGACTTCTCGGCCGAAAATCCGCTGGGGCGCAATCTGCACTTCGGCGTCCGCGAACTCGCGATGGGGCTTGCCGGCAACGGTATGGCGCTGAG
>CACZPY010000344.1 GCA_902783135.1 uncultured bacterium | reverse complement strand
GTCGGTCGCCGTGAAGAGGTGCGGCAGGATGAAAACGGTGACGCCGGCGAGTTTTTCATCCTTGGACGAAGAATCGTCGAACTTCACCAGCGCCTCGACGGCGTCGTCGATCCGCAGGTAGTTGGGTCGGAAAAAGCGGATGATCCTGTTTCCGGTGGAACGGAAATAGAAGTCGCGCTGGTTAAGCACCGCTTCCACCGGGAGGTTGCGTTTGTTCGCCGCGGCGATGAAATCCCGGAACGTGCCGTCCAACTGCACCTCGCTGCTCACGTAACAGTATATCCGATTGAACCCCATCGCCTTGATGCGTTCGAGCACCTCGTCCGCCGGCACCGTGGCGCGCCGGATGGCGGAAAGGTGGATGCCGATGCCGCGGATTCCGACTTTTTCCGTAAGTTTGCGGAACTCGGAAATACGTTGCGTCTGGAGTTCTTTCGGAGCTTCCAACTCGGGCATGATCAGCCGCTGCACCGGACGCTCCGGCGTGGACACGCAGCCGGAAAGCACCGCCAGCAGCGCCGCCAGTATGACCGGGATGTGATATTTCATCGTATTGTACCGCCTTCCGTTTTGTTGCCGTAATGTTATTAATATACACTGAAGATCATGATTTTACCAGTGATCCGCCGTCCGCCGGGAATATTCGCCGCGCGTCGCGGAGGGAAACCGCAACACCGGGGATCATCCTTCGGCTTCCGCTTCGGGAGCGGTCCCGCACTCCGCGATCCGGAACGAAGCGGCGGCGAACGCCGTAACGATCGCGTTCACTTCCTCGTCGGGGGTGCTCGCGCCGGCGGTCAGCCCGACCCGCCGCAGGGCAAATATTTCCGGGGGGATCTCCGCGGAGCGTTCCGTCAGCACCGCGCGGGCGCCGCAACGCTCCGCCGCCGCACAGAGCCGCCGCGCGTTGGAACTGTGATGCGCCCCCGCGACCACCACCGCTTCGACCCGGCGCGCAAGTTCGCCGACGCTCCGCTGACGCTCCCGCGACGCGCGGCACACCCCGCAGCAGAAGCGGATACCGGGCAAACGCCCGGCGAGGACCGCGCGGCAGCGCTCCAGTTCCGCACCGTCGAAGGTGGTCTGCGTGATCGCCACCGGGTTTGCCACGTGTTCGAGACGCTCCGCCTCCTCCGCCGAGGAGATCACGATGTTCCGCCCCGCGCCGCTGCGGGCGATGATGCCGGCTACTTCGGCATGTCCGGGGTAGCCGATCAGTATCAGCGTATCTTTCCGCTCGAGGGCGGACGCCGTTTTCTGGCGTTCGCGCACCTGCGGACAAGTGGTATCGACCACCCGGACGGCGCACCGCCGGGCTTCGCGCTCCTGCTCCGGGGTGACGCCGTGGGCGCCGATCAGCAGACTTGCGCTCTCCGGGATCTCCTCCGGCGACGAAAGGAAGCGCACGCCCCGCCGTTCGAAGTTTTCGGTCACGAGACGGTTGTGGACGAGTTCGTGCAGTACGCACACCGGACCTTCCGGATACTCGGAGACAAGTTTATCCAGCGCCGCCAGCGCCGAACGCGCCCACGGGCAGAAGCCGCGCACCGAAGCGAGGTAGAGTATCTTGCCGTCAGCGTTCATCGTCACCGTCCAGAGGGAAGCAATGCAAACAGACCGCCTCGGCGGTGGAACCAGCCACCGGAGCCGCCGCGCTCCGGCGCACCCGGCACGCCCAGCAGACTTCGCCGCCGGGGAAACGCACCACCGGAGTCGGCGGATACGCCCGCACTCCGCGGTCGACGCGAAGCTTGTGCAGATTTTCCGCCGAACTTCTGCCGAAGGGGATCATCCGCTCGCCGGAGCGCGGAGCCCCGACCGTCAGTTCGTCCGGCAGTTTCGCCGCGTCGAAGCATGCGCACTCCGCCCCCGACGCGTCCACGCGGGATTCGAAGCGCCGTTCCAATCTCCACGCGCCCCAGATCAATGCGGGCTCGGTCCGCCAGTTCCACACCGCGTCGGGCGGAGTTTCCGCCGCGACGTCGATCCGGCCGTCCTGCAGACACAGCATGACGCCGGCGCGGACCGGGATGCGGACCGCTTCGGTGTCGTGCGCCCTGCCGAGTTCCAGATCCAGCCGTTCCAGCGCCGCCGCGGGCGGGACGACATCGCCGCAGCCGCGTTCGCGCAAAAATATCCGCAGCAGCCGCGGACGCAGCGCCGCGTCGGCATCGTGCCAGAACGCCGCCGCGCGGGGGTCGCCGTCCCGGTAATAACGCTCCGCCGCCTGCTCGATGAAGCGGGCGTCGCGCTCCAAAACCTCCAGCGCCCGCCGCACCCCCGAGGCGCTCCACGGGAAGCGGGCACGGATCAGCGGCAGGAGCTCCCGCCGCCAGTAATTGCGGGCGAAGCCGCTTTCGAGGTTGCTCGAATCGGTCTGCCACGACTCCACACCGCGTTCGCGCAGATAATCTTCGACTTCCGCGCGCGAAAGCCCCGCCAGCGGACGCAGAAACGTGACGCCGTCCACCACCGACCGGGCGCGCAGCGACGTCAGCGAAGTCGTGTTGCCGCCCCGGAAGAGCCGCAGCAGCAGATTTTCGACGCGGTCGTCGGCGTGGTGCCCCAGCACCACCGCGACGTCGCTCCGCCCGGCGCAGAGACGCTTCCACTCGGCGAGGCGCGCCGCCCGCGCCGCCGCCTCCAAGCCGTCGCCCGAGTCCGCGACGTGCAGATCGATCTTGCGGAACGCCGCGCCGTACGCGGAAGCGAAACGGCGCGCCGCCTCCGCTTCGCGCGCGGACTCTTCTCCGCGCAGGTGGTGATCGAAATGCACCGCCTCGACCCGGCAGCCGGGATGCGCCCCGCGCCATGCCAGGACCGCGAGCAGCGCCGCCGTGCTGTCCGCACCGCCGGAAAATCCGACGAAGAGCGTTCCCCGCTCGAAGGACGAAAAAAGTTTTTCCACGACCATGGAAATCATTTGCAATCCTCGGTATTGTGCTCTATAATATAACCTGCGCCACAGCGCTTTCAAACGAAAAAAACATGGAGCGATCACCGAAAATGGCATATATCG
>CACZPY010000343.1 GCA_902783135.1 uncultured bacterium | reverse complement strand
GACTGCACCTCGCGGACATCGATCAACTGCTCAAGGTGATCTTCAAACTGCGGGACCTGGGCAACACCGTGATCGTGATAGAACACAACCTCGACGTGATCAAGACCGCGGACTACCTGATCGACCTCGGCCCCGAGGGCGGCGACCGCGGCGGCAAAGTGGTCGCGTCGGGGACCCCCGAGGAGGTCGCGCTGGTCCGCGCTTCGCACACGGGGCGCTACCTGAAACCCTATCTCAAAGTCGCCAAGAACAAAAAACGATGATCGCGCGGGTGATATCCGACGTGGCGCTGGACCGGCGCTTCGATTATATAGTGCCGCCGGAACTGGCGGGACGGCTCCGCTGCGGCGCGGCGGTGCGCATCCCCTTCGGCAATTCGGTGCGCGAAGGATACGTGCTGGAACTCGCGGAAAAGTGCGACTATCCGCCCGAAAAGCTGAAGCCGCTCCTCGGGCTTTCCGCCGACCGCGCGCCGGTGCCGGAGCATCTGATCGCGCTGGGCGAATGGATGGCGGAGTATTACTGCTGTTCGCGCGAACAGGCGATCCGGACGCTGCTGCCGGCGGCGGTGCGGACGGGGCGGGTGCGTCCGGCGACGACTCACGTCTATTCGGTCGCGGACGAGGCGGCGGCGCGGAAGTTTCTGGAGGACAACCGCGACAAAAAGAACGCCTCCGGACGCTGTTCGCTGCTGCAGATCCTGCTGGCGGACGGCGCGTCGAGCCGCGAACAGCTGCAGGGCTTCGCCGGGTTCAGCGCGTCGAGTCTGGCGACGCTCGTCAAGGCGAAACTCGTCGCGGTCGAAGAGGTCACGGTGCGGCGGGACTTTCGCCGTTTCGAGGTAGTGCCGAGTTCGCCGCTCCCGCCGACCCCGGAGCAGAAACTGGCGCTCGACGCCTTCGACGCGATGCTCGACAGTCGAAAACCGCCGCGCGTCATGCTGCTCCACGGCGCGACCAACAGCGGCAAGACCGAGGTGTATCTGCAGATGATCGCCAAGGTGATCGACCGCGGGCAGAGCGCGATCGTGCTGGTGCCGGAAATTTCGCTCACTCCGCAGACGGTGCGCCGCTTCCGGGCGCGCTTCGGGGACCGGCTGAGCGTACTGCACAGCCGCCTCACCGACGCGGAACGTTACGAAGAGTGGCACAAGGTCAATTCCGGCGAAGTATCGATCGTGGTCGGGGCGCGGTCGGCGCTCTTCGCCCCGTTCACGAACCTCGGTTTGATCATCGTCGACGAGGAGCACGAAACGAGTTACAAGCAGTCCGAGGCCCCGCGCTACATCGCCCGCGACGTGGCGGTGATGCGCGGCAAACTCGAAGCGGCGTGCGTGGTGCTCGGCTCCGCGACCCCTTCGGCGGAGTCGCTTTGGAACGCCCGCGCCGGACGCTTCAAGCTGATCCGGATGCCGCATCAGGTCGAAAACCGTCCCGCGCCGCGCATCAGCGTGGTCGATCTGCGCTCCTTTTCCTCCGAACCGGGCAAGCCGGGCGGCGGATTGTTCTCCCCGCCGCTCGTCGAGGCGGTGCGCCGCCGCGTCGAACTCGACGAACAGTGCATCTTGTTTCTGAACCGGCGCGGGTATTCGCATGTATTGTGCTGCGACCTCTGCGGCTACGAGGCGCGCTGCCCCGAGTGTTCGGTCAACTACACCTACAGCCGCCGCCGGGGGACGCTGTCGTGCCATCTGTGCGGCCGGGTCGAACCGGCGCCGGAACTCTGCCCCTCCTGCGGTTCGCCGGAACTGCGGCGCTTCGGCGCGGGAACCGAGAAGATCGAGGAGACGGCGGCGAAACTCTTTTATCCGGCGCGGGTGGCGCGGATGGACTCCGACACCATGCGCAGCGCCGCCGACTACGAGCGCACGCTGGAATCCTTCCGGCGCGGCGACATCCGGATCCTCATCGGCACGCAGATGATCGCCAAAGGTCTGCACTTCCCCAACGTCACGCTGGTGGGGGTCTTGAACCCCGATCTCGGTCTGGCGCTGCCGGATTTCCGCGCCTCGGAGCGGGTCTTCCATCTGTTGTGGCAGGTGGCGGGGCGCGCCGGCCGCGGCGACGTGCCGGGCGAAGTGATCATCCAGACCATGCACCCCGAAAACGAGGTCATCCAGTTCGCCGCCGCGCTGGACTTCGACGGCTTCAGCGCCTTCGATTCGGGTTTCCGCGAATTTCTGCACTACCCCCCGTTCGGGCGGCTGATCGCGCTGCACTTCCGGGGCGAGGACGAAAACGCCGTGTTGGACTACGCCGAAAAGATCATGGCGGAGTTGAAGCCCTACCTCAATTCCACGCTGCGCGTCACCGATCCCGCCCCCGCTCCGATCGAACGCATCAAGGGCAAATACCGCTATCTGGCGCTGATCCGGGGCGAGGCGCTGGCGCTGGTGCGTCAGGCGGTGCGGGTGCTGGCGCTGCACCGCCGCCCGCCCAAAGGAGTGGAGTTCTATGTCGACGTCGATCCCCAGTCGTTGTTGTGAGGAAACGGCGCTGACGCTGTCGGAGGGTGCTCCGGCGCGGGTGGAACTCCACCGTACCGGCGAAGTGCTGACGCCCGATGAAGTTTTGTCGCGCCGCTTGTCGGGGCGGGTCGTGCTGTCGGCGTGGTCCGACGCCGATCGCGCCCGTTCCGCGGTCGCGGCGTTCCGCGCCGCCGGGATGCGCGTCGCCGCCGCGTTCGGTCCAAGTAGCAAAGAAAACCCGTGGCGCCGCTCCGACCTCGGCGGCGAGGTGTGGCAGGAGGCGCCGGAGCGTCCGGCCGAATACGAGTATCTTCCGCTCCCCGACACGCCGGAACAGCGGGAAAAGTTTCCATCTCCGTTCCGGAACGGCATCGGTTTCGTGACCATCCACAACACGGCGGAGCCGTTCTCCGCCCGGGACGAGCGGGCACGGGTGGCGAACCGCCGCGGCGTCCGCACGTCGTTTCACTTCGCCGTGGACGAAAAGGAGATCGTTCAATTACTGCCGCTCGACCGTCACGGCTGGCACGCCGGGGACGGGGAGGGCGACGGGAACTGCCGGAGCGTCGGCATCGAGATCTGCCGGAGCGTCTTCCGGGGCGCAAACGGATGGCTGTACCGCCGCGCGGAGCGGAACGCCGTGTTCCTCGCGGCGGCGCTGCTGCGGGCGGCGCATCTTCCTGCTTCGGCGCTGCGCATGCACCGCGACTGGAGCGGCAAATACTGCCCGCACCGCATCCTCGAAGCTGGGACATGGGAGGATTTTTCCGCGCGGGTCATGGCGGCGCTCGACGCCACGGAAACGCTCCGGCTGTCGGCTCTGCTCGCGGCGGCAAATGGCATATGAAACGCGCGCGACTACCGGGTTCCCCGCTTGACTTTGACGCGCTTCAATGTTACGTTATACCATAAATATTTTCGGTATGTAAAACGGCGTTTCGGAAGTGAAAAAGAAGATCCGGGGCGTCCATAATTCAGGAGAAAAGGAAAAATGGCTGTCGAAGTATCGTATGTGATCATCACCCCTTACAGTCTGCTCAAGTCGCGTACCGGCGGCATCATCGCCCGTCTGATGAGCCGCACCGATCTCGAATTCATCGGCGCGCAGGTGCTCCCGTTCTCGAAGGAGATGGCGGAAGAGTACGCTGCCGAGTTGGAAAAAGGCTCCAACGCCGCCGTCGGCAAGCTGCTCGCGACCTACGTCCGCGCGAACTTTCCGCCCTGCGATAACGGTCAGTGCGAACGCGCGATGCTCTTGTTGTTCCGCGGCGAGGACGCCTGCGCCAAGCTGTCCAAGATCGTCGGCCGCCTCTCCGTCAGCTCCCCGCGCGACCCGAGCGCGGGCGAGACTTTGCGCGACACCTACGCCGACCTCATCGAAGACAAGGACGGCAATGTCCGCTACTTCGAGCCGGCGGTGCTCACGCCCCCCAACAGCGAGGAGGCGATCCCGAAGCTCCGGCTCTTCGCCAAGTGGGCGGACGAGGCGGCGAACATCGTCGACAACTCCGTCGGCAGCAAGCCGACCGAT
>CACZPY010000342.1 GCA_902783135.1 uncultured bacterium | reverse complement strand
TTAAAAAACAGTTTACCTGAGATCCCGTAATAAAGTCATATTTATCTTACTATAGACGTGATTTCGCGCATTTTCAACCTGACGGGCGGATTTTTCCGCAAAAAGCGAACCGGACGCCGGACCTTTTCCGGCCGCCGTCCGGCATATTTTTCGCGTTTTTGCGCGGCGGAGGATTTGCAATCGGTAGGATAAGACGTTAAAGTAAATGAATCGTCATGCAACCACTATACATAAGGATGACCACCATGTCCGGCAAAAGACTTTCCGCCACGGGGACGGGCGACTCGCTCTTCGTGGCTCCGTTTCCTCCCGAATACGCTCCGATGCTCGAAAAACTCGCAGATTTCATCGGCGGCTGCGACCTGCGGATGACCAATCTGGAGACCAACCTTTCGGACTTCGAACTGTTCGGCAACGCCTACTCGGGCGGCACCTGGCTCAACACCCGGAGGAAGTACCTCGACGATCTCGTCCGCTTCGGCTTCAACTTCTACGGCAACGCGAACAACCACGCGATGGACTACTCGCACGCCGGACTTTTATCCACCATCGCGGAACTGGATTCTCGCAAACTCGCCCACGCGGGCACCGGGTTGAGCTTGGAGGAGGCGGCGGCGCCGGCGGTGCTCCGCTCCGCCGACGGCGTCACTTCCGCGGTCTTCGCCGTGGACGCCTCGATGAACGACGCCTCGCGCGCCGGACGCGCGACGAAAATGCTGCCCGCTCGTCCGGGGGTGAACTATCTGCGCCACAACACCGTCGGCAAGGTCACGCCCGAGGAACTCGAACAGCTGCGCGCCATCGCCAAAAAGACGCGGCTCAACTTCGTGCGCGAACAGTCGATCGCCACGGGATACATGACCCCCGACAAACCGGGCGTCTTCCACTTCGGGCAGCAGGTCTTCACCACCGACCCGGACGCCGTCGAAACCACCTGCAACGCGAAGGACAAGAAACGGCTGATCGACGCCATCCGCGAAGCGAAAAGCCGTTACGACTACGTCTTCGTGATGATCCACTGCCACGACAGCGACTGGGTGCGGGTGGAAAATCCCCCCGCCTACTACCGGGAATTCGCCCACGCCGCCATCGACGCCGGGGTCTCCGCGATCTTCGGCGGCGGCTGCCACCGTCTGCGCGGAGTGGAGATCTACCGCAACGCGCCGATCTTCTATTCGCTCGGCGACTTCATCTATCAGGGGCCGAAGGTGGAGATACTGCCCGCCGACTTCATGGAAAAGTACGACGTGGACATCTTCGCCACAGCCCAAGAGGCGCTGTGGGCGCGCTCGCGCGGCGACAAGGTGGGGCTGCACTGCAACAAGCTGAACTATCAGACCTTCCTGCCGCGCATCGAGTACGAAGACGGCGCCATGACAAGCTTCAAACTGCTCCCCGTGTACCTGAACTTCGACCGCAAGGACGATCTGAACGGTCTGCCGGCGGCGGCGGAGGGCAAGGAGGCGGAGGAGATCCTCGCGGTGCTCGACGGCTTGAGCGAACCCTTCGGCACCCGGCTCAAAATGGAAAAGGGCTTCCTCGTCCTCGCCTGAGGAAGGGAAGCCCCGCCAACGGCGCCGGATCTTATTCCGCCGCGCCGACCTGACCGTTGGAATCGAGGACAAGCTGGTGCGCCGTACAGCGCATGAACTTTACCTTGCCCGTGTTGCGCACTCTGCCGGAGACGATCAGTTCGTACTTTCCGCCGTCCGGACACTTCAGCACGCTTTCCGGGCAGCCGGCTTTGACGAGGTCGGCCGTGCTCCCGGGCAGCCAGTCGCCGTTGTCGTTGGCGTAGATCTGCACGAAGACGCCGACCTGTTTCAGATTGTTGCCGCAGTCGATGGCGTTGCCGCGCTCGATCGCCCGGCCGGGGATCGTCTGCGCGGGGATATGATTCGCCGCGGCGGCGGGCTTCGCCGGAGCTGATTTCTCCGGAGCCGGGGATTGTTCGCCGCACCCCGAAAACGACACGGCACAAGCGACACAGACAAGCGAAAGCAATTGCGATCCGATCTTCATCTTGAAATCTCCTTTGGTTTTTCCACCATATCGTTCACCGTTTGACGGGGATCACCGAAACGCCGTCGGGCAGCACCGCCACTTTCGCGGACCGACCGCAACGCGCGAACGCCTTGGCGAGCGCATCCGCTGGCGAAGCGGCGGGCGTGACCATCATATCCTTCAGCATCTCCGCGGAACACTCCGGCGCGTACATTATCACGTCGAAGCGCTTGAGCACCCGCGCCATGATCTGATACTGCCACTGGTCGGGGGTGGTGGCGTCGCGCGGGACCCGTTTCACCCGGTCGATGATCTCGTCCGGCGACGAGGCCGCCTTCAGCGCCCGGTAGAAGCTTTCGCCGCCGTGACCGTCCGAACAGCCGGAGACCATGATGATCGCTCCGCCCTCGCGGCAGACCGCCTCCGCCGCCGTCATCCCCTTGACCGACTGGTAGACGTTCATATCCAGGGGATAGCCGCCGTTGGAGGTGATGACGATATCGGCTTCGGGGACTTCGATATGCGCCTGTCTGCGGCAGAACTCCGCGCCGATCTTGTGCGCCTCCTCCATATCCCCCGCGAAGGCGCGGATTATCCGCTTTTCGCCGTCGATGACGGTGTTGACGATGAAGGCGAGTTTCGCCTGACGCGCCGCGTAGACCATGTCGCGGTGGATCGGGTTGTTGTCGAGGATGCCGGTGCGGGAAAAGGGGCTTTCGATGAATTCGGCGCAGTGGTTCGCCAGCACCGTCACCCGCGACGCCACTCCGGGCAGCACGCTCTTGCGGCCGCCGGAAAATCCGGCGAAGAAGTGCGGTTCTATGAATCCCTCCGCGACCACAAGATCGCACTCCATGACGCGCCGGTCGATGATCAGCCGCCCGCCGGAAGGCAGCGTGCCCGCTTCGACGAGCATCGCCTCGTCGTCGCAGTCGTGGACGACGATCTTTTCCCGCGCGACGATCTCGGGACCGAATTTCCCCGTCAGCTCCTCCGTCGTGGTCCCGCGATGGCACCCCGTGGCGACGAGCAGCGTGATGTCGAGCGCGGGATTGCCGCGCCGCAGTTCCTCCAGCATCGCGGGGATGATGTATTTGCTCGGCACCGGGCGGGTGTGGTCGCTGCAGATGACGACGCAATTATTCGCCTTTTTCGCCAGTTCCGCAAGGCGCGGCGAAGCGATCGGCTCCGCCAGAGCGCGCCGCACTTCCGCCGCCGGATCCGCCGCCGCCGCCTCGCCGTGCGGCAGGAAAGTGCCGACGTAGTTTTCCTCCGGGATCTCGAACTCGGCGCGGTATTTGTGGCAGGGAACGGAAACTTTGACCATTTTTTCTCGACCGTCGTATTCAATTATGCTGCGATGCGTTCAATCTACACTCGGGCGCGTGCAAAATCAAGCGAAAATCCCGAAAAGCATTTGCAATGATCCGCCCGTACGGTGTATATTCCCCGCAAGTCTTTCGGCATTCATCGTTCGATGACGATGCAAATTGGTATTTCACAAGGGGGAAGTATGTTCGACAAGTGTTGGCAAACCATGGCGGTGATGACGGCGGCGCTGACCGTCGCCGCAGCTCCGGAACTCAAGGATTTCGCGCCGCTCGATCAGGACGCCAAGGGCAAGGTGGTGTTCATCTACGACTTCGAGCCCGGATCGAAGAACCCGAGGGTGCCCGCCCCCTACAAGATCATCAAGGGCGAAGGCGTGACGGGCGGCGGCGGACTGGTGCTGTCGCGCCCCGATCCCGACAGCAAATACGTGTTCTTCAGGAAAAACATCAGCGGCCTCGAACCGGGGAAAAGTTACCGGCTTTCCGTCATGACCCGGGCGCGCGGGATGCGCAGCGGCCTCGGCAAGCCGCTCACCGGGCGCTTCTACGCCGCCGGATTCGATTTCCACGGCAGGGGCAAATACATCTCCAGCACCTACATCCGGCCCAAGGCGGTCAACGGCGAAAGCGACTGGTCGACCGACAGTCTGGTCTTCGTGATGCGTCCGGAGTACGACAAGGTCCAGCTGGTGCTGTTCCTGAAAAAGCCCTACACCTGCCGCCAGCTCGTCTGGGACAACGTGAAACTCGAAAAACTCGGCGACAATCTTTCGGTCTATCCGCTGCTGCCCAAGCAGTTGTGTTTGGACAAAGCGGGGAAAATCAAACTGCGCGTGGTCGACTTCGCCGAGGCGAGAAAACTCGCGGCGTTCGCACAGACCCCGGAAGGCAAATGCTTCTACGCCCCGGTGCGCAACGGCGTCGCCGAGTTCGCGATAGGCGCGCTGCCGCCGGGAACGCATAAAGTCCGCTTCTATGTGGGCGACGTCAAGGCGAAGAAGATCATCGACGAACGCGAGTATCCCTTCACCGTGACCGACGCCGCCCCGCCCGCGGGAGCGGTCGCCACCGATGAAAGCGGCCGCCTCGCCGTGGACGGCAAGCCCTTCTTCCCGCTCGGGTTCTATTTGGAGTGGCCGCAGGAATTCAATGTCAAACACGCAAAGCTGCTGCGCGACGCGGGCGCCAATACGCTGCTGCCTTACCGCAGTTACCGGATGCGCTTCCCCGACAATAAGGGCGAATACGGCGTCGACGCGCTGCGCCGCAGTCTGGACTTCGTGCAGAGCTACGGTTTCAAGGTGATCTTCGGGATGCTCGAAGTCAACACCCGCAGCGGCATCACGCTCGACAAGTTCGACGGCGCGCAGGGTCGCGCGGCGGTGATCGAGCGCATCGTCAACGGGATCAAAGATCATCCCGCGCTGCTCGGCTGGTACATCTCGGACGAAAATCCGATCAACGAGATGGACAAGGTCAGCGATCTCCGGTTCCGGATCAGCAAGCTCGATCCGTTCCACCCGGTCGCCACCTTGACCAACATCATGGACAACTACGTCTGGTTCGGCCCCACCGGGGACTTCATGATGATCGACCCGTATCCGATCGTCGACGACAGCAGCCAGTCCATGAGCCGGATCCGCGCCAGCTTCGAAAAACAGGAAGCCGAAGGGCGCATGGGCGTGTGGTGGGTGCCGCAGACCTTCAACTGGGGCATCTACCGCCGGACGGAGAAATACTCCGACTTCCGCTACCCCACGGAAGAGGACATGCGCTCGCAGACGCTGCTGGCGCTGAACTTCCGCGCCCGCGGCATCATCTTCTACGCCTACGAGTCGATCCGGCGCCACGACCAGTTCGACCCCGGAGCCTCCAAGTGGTTCTGGCCGCAGGTCAAGTCGATCGTCGCGCTCGCGAAGGAACTTGAGCCGTTCTTCCTCGCGGATGCCAAACCGGCCGAGGTGGAACTCGAATCCACCGGAGCGTCCAAGGTCGAAGCGAAGCGCCATACGGCGGCGGGCAAGACCATCGTGGTCATCACCTCGGACGGTCCCGGCGAGGGGATCGCGGTGCTGAACGTCGGTACCGACGGCCTCAAGTCGCGCTTCGGCAAGACCAAGGCGCTCGGCGGCGGCAAGTACGAGTTCCGGGGCATGAACATGTCCTCGGACATTCTGGAATAGTCAATTGCGCACCGGATCGCGGCGCACCGCGCCGGGGGTCCGGTGCGCGACGTCGCGGAAGACCCGGTTGAACTGGCTGATGCTGCCGAAGCCGCAGGCGAAGGCGATCTCGGAGACCGAAAGGTTCGTTTCCAGCAGCATCTCGCGCGCCTTTTCGACGCGGTAGCAGTTGAGATAACTGTTGAACCCCGTCCCCAGCGTCCGCCGGAACAGCCGCGAAAAGTAGTTCGCCGACAGGTAGAAGCGTCTGGCGACGCTCTTCACGTCCATAGGGCGCATGTAATTGTCGTGGACGTACTTCTGCACGAGGGTGATCCGGTCCGGGGCGTTCAGCTGCTCCATGAACAACAGATTGCCGTAGGTGCCGGAAACGAGCTTCCCCATGAGTTTCAGATAGCAGACCACCCCCGCCAGTTGTTCCGGAGTGAGCACCACCGCGGCGGCACTGTCGCGCCGCAGCGTCTCCGCGTCTTTTCCGACGAGCGCGGCGAGTCGGCGGAAGTCGTCGTCGCCGGGACGCTCCTGCCCCGCCGTGTAGAACTGCCCCGCCGTCATGCAGCCGATGAATCCGCCGCCGTCGTCGTAGAGCGGCACCACGATCTCGGTGAATCCGGCGTGACAGGTGTAGACGAGTTCCTTCCCCGCTTCGGCGGCGGCGCGGGAACGGCGCAGATCCTCGTCATGGCAGCGGCACTTCCCCTCCGGCGAGCGCCGCATGGCGTCGCAGATCGCGTTGAAATTGCGCCCCTGCGACAGTTTCAGCGACACCCCCTCGGCGCTGATGAAGTCGATGACGATGCCCAGCATCCGCCGGATCGCCTCGCCGTACTCGTGGAGCCGTTTTTCTTCTCCGAGTTTGGCGAAGACCCGGTTCATGATCTCCCGATGATCCATGCGGCATCCCCTTTCGCGTTTTTGGCTTTTTATGCGCAATATAGCGCACGAAATGCGTAGAATCAAGCGGCGACATGAAATATATTACGGTCGTTTCGCCAAGAACTCCCGTGCAAGGGGCAATCAACGCAAGGAAAAAACCAAATGATCCGCATCCCCGAAAGCGAATTTCAGGAAAGACTGGTCCGCATCCAGGCGGAAATGGAGCGCGAACACCTCGACGCGATCGCCGTCTACGGCGACGAGTACCGCAAGGAAAATCTGCGTTACGTCTGCAACTTCTGGCCGATCTTCGAGCGCGGGATCTGCGTGATCCCCCGCAGCGGCGAACCCACGCTCGCCGGAGCGCCCGAGGGCGAAAACTACGCCCGCGAAATGTCGGTGTGGAAAAACTACTGCAACGTCAAGGAGTTCGCCTGCGTGTCGGTGCCGGAGGAGATCGACTATCCGCTGGCTACCTTCTCGTCCCTCAAGGAGATCCTCGGCGCCGCGCTCGCGGGCGGCAAACGCCTCGGCCTCGTGGGCGTGTGGGACATCCCCGCCCCGATCATGGATCGGCTGCGCGCCGCCGTGCCCGGCGCGGAGATCGTCGATGCGATGCCGATCCTCACCCGGCTGCGGCTCGTCAAATCCGCCAACGAGATCGCCTGCCTCCGCGAGGCGGGGCGGCAGGCGTGCGAGGGGTATAAGAAACTCCTCGAATACGCCGTCGACGGCAATCCCGAGACGATGGCGGCGGGCGCCGCCGAGGGCGCGGCGCGGATGGCGGGCGCCGAGGACATCAACTTCATGGTCTTCGGCTCCGGCAAGCGG
>CACZPY010000341.1 GCA_902783135.1 uncultured bacterium | reverse complement strand
CAGGCGATCCAGGCGGTGATGACCCGCAATCTGTACCGGCTGTGGTTCAGTCTGAAACCGATGATGGGGATAACGTGGTGGAACGTGGTGGACGACTGCGGTGCTCCCGGCGAGCCTTCGGTGTCGGGGCTGTTCAGCCGCGATATGAAACCCAAACCGGCGTACTTCGTACTCGACGATCTCATCAACCGCGAGTGGCGGACCAACACCTGCGTCCGGGCGGGGAAGAACGGAGAAGTCGAGTTCCGCGGTTTCCGCGGTACTTATCGCCTGAGTTGGCATGGGGCGGACGGGGCGGAGCGTTCCGCGGAAGTGCTACTGCACTGAAAAGGAGGAGCTCAAGTGGACTTTTGTGATCTTACCGGCAAGACCGCTTTGGTGACGGGTTCCAGCCGCGGTATCGGGCGCGCCATCGGTTTGTTGCTGGCGCAGTTGGGGGCGCGCGTGGTGTTTCACGGCTCCCGCGCCGGTGAAAAACTGGATTCCGCCGTCGCCGGGGCAGGGGGCGGAGCCGTGGCGCTTGCCGCCGACTTCGAGCGTCCCGACGAGGTCGCGGAATTGGCAGAAGTGCTGATAAAGCGGTCGCTTGCGCCCGATATATTGGTGCTGAACGCTTCGGTGCAGAGTTACACCGGATTGGCGGATTTCGACGGCGCGGAATTTCTGCGGATGTTTTGCGCCAACGTGGAAAGTTCTTGCCTGCTGTTGCGGAAGCTGCTGCCGGAGATGCGGAAACGCGGTTTCGGCCGCGTGATCTTCGTCGGCAGCATCAACGGCGTCCGCCCGGCGCCGCGTCTGGCGGTGTACGGGGCGACCAAGGCGGCGCTGATGAACATCGCCCGGACCGCCGCCGCGGAAAACGCGCCTTTCGGCATCACCGTAAATACCATTTTGCCCGGAGTCATCGAGACCGACCGCAATGCGGAAAGATTGAGCGACGCCGAGTTCGCGAAAAGTCTGCGGGAACGGATCCCGATGCACCGTTTCGGCACCGCCTGCGACTGTGCCGGAGCAGTTGCGTTTCTCGCTTCCGATGCCGCCGCCTACATCACCGGCGCGGAGATCCCCGTCGACGGCGGCTGGCAGCTGGCAAGATGATAGACTTTTCCCGGACGGCAGTCAGATCAGCCCGCGTTTTCTGAGTTCGTCGAGTTCGGCGCAGAGGTTGGGCGTGAATTCCCGGCGATTTTCCGGGGCGAAGAGTTCGTCGGCGCGCCAGAAGCGGATCGCGTCGATCTCGCTTGCCTGGAACGTGAATCCCTCCGCCATGCGCAATCCGAAAACCCGCACGTCCTCGGATTCGATCTCGTTGCGGATCCGGCCGTCGAAGAGGTATTCGAGTTTGACGGGGGCGGTCACGCCGAGCTCTTCCGCAAGTTCCCGGCGCGCTCCCGTTTCGTAGTCTTCCCCGAGCGCGAGGTGCCCGCCGACGGCGGTGTCCCACTTGCCCGGCTGGATATCCTTATCCCGCGATCTTTTCTGCAGCAGGATATCCCCCGTTTCCGGGTGGAACACCACCACGTGGGCCGTGTGATGCAGGAGTTTCGGGTTGCCGTGACATTCGCGGCGCGGTGCGGCTCCGATGCGGTTTCCCGCTTCGTCGTAGATGTCGAAAAGTTCTTCCGTCATCGGCTTTCCACCATGATCGTCACGGGACCGTCGTTGCAGAGTTCGACCGCCATCTCCGCGCGGAAACGCCCGGTGGCGACCGGAACTCCGGCGTTTTTCATGAGTTCGACGAATTTCAGGTACAGCGGTTCCGCCAGTTCCGGCGGCGCGGCGGGCGAAAACGAGGGACGCCTGCCGTGCGAAGCGTCGCCGTACAAGGTGAACTGC
This sequence comes from uncultured bacterium, assembly GCA_902783135.1. Lineage (GTDB taxonomy): Bacteria > Verrucomicrobiota > Lentisphaeria > Victivallales > Victivallaceae > UBA1784. Next base: position 19,549 of record CACZPY010000341.1, on the reverse strand, counting down.
GAGATCACCAGCGCTTCGCCGCCCGTGTCGAGCAGCGAAAGGTTCATCTTGCCCGCGTCGTCCTCGAATATCCGCAGATTGGCGCACTTGTCGGCGACGAACTCCGCCTCTTTTTCCGTATCGCCGTTGCCGACGCCGAGCAGTATCAAAAGTCCGTTCCCGATCTCGCCCACCGTCTCTCCGGCGACTTTGACCCGGGCGAAGGTCACCCGCTGGACCAGCGCCCTCATCGGATCAGCCGCGTGAATTCATTGCGGGTGGCGAGTTCGCGGCGGAAGGTTCCGAGCATGGAACTCGTCGTCATGATGGAGTTCTGTTTTTCCACGCCACGCATCTTCATGCACAGGTGCTGTGCCTCCATCACGACGCCGACGCCCTCGGCACCGAGGATGTCGAAAATGGCGTGCGAGATCTCCTTGGTCAACCTCTCCTGGATCTGCAGCCGCCGCGAAAACATTTCGACGATCCGCGCAATCTTGCTGACGCCGATGATCTTCCCGCTGGGGATGTATCCGACGTGGCATTTGCCGAAGAACGGCAGCAGATGGTGTTCGCACATGCTGAAAAACTCGATGTCGCGCACGATCACCATGTCGTCGGATTCCGCTTCGAAGATGGCTCCGTTGACGATCTCCTCCAACGTCTGATGATAGCCGCGGGTGAGGAACGCGAGGCTTTTTTCCACCCGTTCCGGGGTTTTGAGCAGACCTTCGCGGGCGGGATCTTCACCGATCTCCGCGAGGATCTTTCTGATTTCATTCTGCATTTCGATATGTTCCTAACCGAGTGAAAGTTTGTAAAGATCGCACGACAAGCCGGACTTGATAACCCCCGCCAGTTCGACGGCGAGTTTCTCCGAGCCGATCCGCTCGCCGCCGGCGTAGTCGGCGATGAAGTCGAACATGTCCGGAATGTCCAACAGGCACGGCAGCGGAGAACTGCTGTCCAACCGTTTTTCGACACGCTGACGGATCTCTTCGAAGACCGCGCCCACCCGATACAACAATGGTTCTATCTCCAGTTCGGTGACCGGTGCCGAAAGATGGTGATACAGAGCAAATTCGTTCATCATGAAGAAGAAGTGAACGCAGGGAAACAAACTGGTCACGCCGTTGATGCGCAATATTCCGGCATCCGCCCACGGCTTTGCCGAGTCCGGCAGCAGTTCCCGCAACTCCTCGCGGGTCAATGTCACCAGCGGCGCCGATGCGGTCCCGACGTCGTTCGGTTCCGGCTCCAGCAGCGAGTCGTAGTGACGGGCGAGTTCCAGCCACAAATGCGGTGCGGCATCGGATATATCCAGTTTCTTCGCCGCGTCCATCACGTTCTCCATGATCCGGTCGAAACGCCGGTCGTCCGAGCCGCAGAAGAAGCGGCGCAGCAGTTCCCGCAGCGTGTTTTCGTCGGCGGCGATGCGGGTGGTCGTCTCCACCGCGCCGCCCTTTCTGAAGGCGCGGGCGACTTCGGGCAGAGCGGTCTCTTCGAGCAGACGGATCACCGCCGTTTCGATCTCCCCGCGGGCGAATACCGGCTCGGGGCGCGGCAGCCGCGCCAAGGTGTATTCCACCGCCAGCGCGATCTCCTCCGCCAGAAAACTGGCGTCGCGCCGTCCGGAGGCGAGAAAAGCTCCGATCAGCCGGGTCTGCAGTTCCATGACGTTGAACGCCGTGACGTGTCCGTCAGGTTCCTGTATGCGGATGGTGCTGGTGTTTGGGTCGTTCATAAAAACGTTGTTCCGCGTCGGACCGAGTCGGCGGGAGGATCACTCCTCGATGCCGAACACGCGGTCGCGCATCATGATCGCCGCGCCGCGGGCGGTATCGCTCTCTTCCAGCGTCGATATTTCCAGTTTCAGCTTACGGATGGCGCCCGCAAAGCAGTTGAGGTCGAGCGAGCGGTGTACCGCGTCGAGAAGCAGATCGCCCATGCCGGAAAGTTCTCCGCTGAGCACGATCATTTCCGGGTTCAGCAATGCGACCACCGTCGCCAGTGCGTTGCCGATGCTTTCCGCCACTTCGTCGGCGATGATCCGCGCCGCCTTGTCGCGGTGGGAGCACTCGACGAACCGGCGGATGGTGAAATTTTCCTCCGTGAGTTCGGTGTCGACTCCGTTGCGGAGCGCCTTCCGCACCAAGTTGAGTATTCCCTGCCTGCCGGCGAAGGCTTCCAGACAGCCCCGGTTGCCGCAGGAGCATATCGAGCCGTTGGGGTCGATCACGACGTGACCGATCTCCATGCCCTGATAGGTCGAGCCGACGAAGAGTTTGCCGCCCTTGATGAAACCGCCGCCGATGCCGCCGTCCATGCCGAGGTGGAAGAGACTTTCCGGGGCGTCGGGCAGCCGGGTGATGTACTCCATGCGGGTCTTGACCATCTGTTCCGGCCACACGCCCGCCGGCACGCCGCATTCTTTGGCGAGCCACTCGCCGGTGGCGTGATTTTCCCATCCCGGCACGTTGACGGCGCGGATGGAGATGCCGCGGTCGGTATCGACCAATCCGGGATCGGCGAAACCGACTCCGCGCACCAGCTGCCACTTGTCGCCGATGCGCTGGCGCAGCGCCGATATGCAGCGCAATATTTCGTTGCGCGCATCGTCGAGGTTGCGGCGCGGAGAGGATAGTTGTTCCTCGTACAGTTCGATGGTTTCGCCGCAGCTGTCGGTGACGACGCCGATGATCCCGTCGACCTGCAGGTCGATCCCGGCGAAGCAGGCGTAGTTGCGGTTGCAGTCGAGTTCGGGGGCGCGGCGCCCCGTCTTCTTGCCGTGACGCTCCGGCTCGACGACGAGCCCGATCTCCTTCAGCGCGTCGATCGCTTCGAAGACCGTGGCGGCGCGGCTGCCGGTCAGCGCCACGAGTTCCGGGCGGGTCGTCCGCCCGTAGAAGAGCAGACGGTGAAGAATGAGTTTTTGCAGACTTTCTTTACGGCTCATATGAAGTCATCTCCCGCTGGCGGAATTATTTTAGCCCCAAAACATCCTGCATGTCATAGTACCCCGGAGCGGCGGTCATGAGGAACTTCGCCGCCCGCAGCGCGCCGCGGGCGAAAGTGTCGCGGCTCGAGGCTTTGTGCGTGAGTTCCACCCGCTCGCCGTTGACCGAAAAGACCACCGTGTGGTCGCCGACCACGTCGCCGCCGCGCAGGGAGTGCATCCCGATCTCGCGGGCGGGGCGTTCGCCGATCACGCCGCTGCGTCCGTATTTGAGCACCTCGGCGGGATCCCAGTTGCGCGTTTCGCAGACGACCTCCGCCAATCGGGCGGCGGTGCCGGAGGGGGCGTCCTTCTTCTGGTTGTGGTGCATTTCGACGATCTCGACGTCATAGGCTTCGCCCAACGTGCGCGTGGCTTCGGCGACGAGCTTGTAGAGCAGATTCACGCCGACGCTCATATTCCCGGCGACGACGAGTTTGCCGCCCTCGGCGGCGAGTTTGCGCAGTTTGCCGCGTTCGTCGGCGGTGATAGTCGTCGTGCCGAGGACCACCGCGGCGCGATTTTTGACCGCCAGTTCGGCGCACTCGTAGGCTCCGGCGTTGGAGAAGCAGATCACCACGTCGGTGTCGTTCAGCACGGCGGCGAGGTCGGAGGTTATCTGGACGCCGCTTTTACCGCATCCGGCGACTTCTCCCGCATCGGTGCCCAGCAGCGGCGAACCCGCGTATTCGATGGCGCCCGCGAGCGTGAAGTCCGGATTTTCCATTACATTGGCGACCAGCCGGCGACCCATGCGGCCCGCCGCTCCGACGATAGTGGCTCTTATCATATTTTACAATTCCCAAAAAACTATCCGGTCCGGCGATCGGTTTCGGATCAAAATGCGGCGCATCGGACGGCTTTTTTTACAACCGCCGGTGTCCGGAATGGAGATTTTGCGATCCAAAACCGCGATGTCCGCCGCTTTCATGCCGAACATCGGATCACAACAAAAGGCGTACACTGTATATAAGATACTACGATGGCGTGATTATGCAAGTAAATAATCCGAAAACGTCGTAAAAAATCGGTGGGGGAAGGGGAGATCATTCCGATGCGGGGTGAAGATGGCACGGCTCGATGACGCGCATCTTCGTCCACTTGTAGGTGAGATACCGCCACAGCATGAACACTCCGCAGCAGCAGATGTAGAAATCGCAGATGATCCACATCGCCCACAGGCAGCTGTGCTGCGCCGCCGCTGTTCCGAACCGGGCGACGGTGGAGTCGGCGTTGTAGTAGTCGAAAGCCAGTACGCAGGGCAGCACATAGGCGATCCAGGCGCAGGAAATGCCGATCCACATGGCGGCCTTTGTGTCGCCCGCGCTCTTGATCGCGGAGGAGCAAAGTATGTTGATGCCGTCGAAGAATATGTAAACTGCGCTGAAGCGGAGCATGAAGCGGGTAAGTCCTTCCACTTCCGCCGAGCGGATCTTGAAGAAGTTGAGCGCCGGATCGGGAAAACAGACGAAAAACAGCGCCATCAGCGCGAGATAGGCGAAGATGATTGTCGCGGTGCTGCGCACGGTGCGTCTGGCGCACGGGATGTCGGCAGCGCCGATGGATTGCCCGACGAGTATTGCCGCCGCCTGACCGAAGCCGTTGGTGGGCTGGAACGCCAGATAGTACATGCTGAGCGCGACGCCGCTGGCGGCGAGAACGTTGTCGTTGATCTTGCCGAGGACTATGACGAAGATGTTGAAGGCGGCGACGTCCAGCAATATCTGCACTCCGTTCGGCGTACCGTAGCGGAGGAGGCGTTTCAGCAGATCTTTTTCGGGGGCGAGCGTCAGCGTGTGGTAACTCCGACGGGTGCCGAACGGCAGCAGAAATCCCGCCGCATAGATCGCGAGACTCACCAGGTTGGCTCCGACGGTGCCGCAGGCGGCTCCGGCGACGCCGAGTTCGGGGATGACCAACTCGAAGGTGCCGAATTTCAGCCTGGCGCCGAAGATCAGCAGGTAGTTGAAGGGAATGTTGCAAAGCGAAGTGACGATCCCGTTCGTCATCACCATGCCGGTGAGTCCGCGGCCGCTCCAGAACGATGACAGCGCCACCGCAACGAGCATCGCCGCCGACCCGGCGGAAAGGATGTCGAAGTATTGGACCTCCAAGTGCTGAATTTCCGGCGAGTGACCGAAGAGCCGGAACAGCCACTTCGAGTAAAGACAGCACGTCGCCAATATCGCACCGCCGGCGAGGGCGATCCATACTCCCTGCCAGACGGCGGGGCCGACGCGGTGCTTCATCCCGGCTCCGGTGTACTGCGCGACGAACGCCCCCGTGTAGGCGACCGTGCCGAAGAAGACGCATGCGAATGAGAAACTGGTCACTCCGGCGGTCAGCGCCGCCGCCATCGCGTTCTGCGAGTAATGCGACAGCATGATCCGGTCGATCAGGGTGTTCACGGCGTGACAACTGGTCGCCGCCACGAGCGGCAACGCGATCTTCAGCACCTCGCCGATGCCGCCGTTGCGGAAGAACTCTTTCATGAAATAATGGATCCGGGCTGTTAAAATCCGTCAAGGCATAATATATTATGCAAAGATGTTTTTAACAATCCGAAAATCCCGGGATGACAACAATGAGTGTGAATTTCAATATGGTGCTGGTCAAGACGGCGCTGCTGCTCGTGCTTTCCAACTGTTTCATGACCTTCGCGTGGTACGGGCATCTGAAGAGCCTTTCCCACAAGCCGTGGATAATCGCGGTGCTGATCAGCTGGGGGATCGCGTTCTTCGAGTACCTGATACAGGTCCCGGCGAACCGCATCGGTCACGCGGGCAACGTGTCGCTGGCGCAGCTGAAGATCATGCAGGAAGTTATCACGCTGGCGGTCTTCGTGCCGTTCAGCATGATCTACATGAAGGAGCCGTTGAAACTGAACTTCCTGTGGGCGGCGCTCTGCATGACGGGCGCGGTTTATTTCATCTTCCGCGATTAGGATTCAGCGCGTATCGCTCAGTCGTCGTAGAAGCCCTTTTCGGGCAGCATGGAGTTGCCGAAGCCCATGTTGAGCAAGCGGTTGGTCTCGTCCTTCCACGCCTGATATGCCTTGTCCTTGGTCTCGGGATGGCGGCTGATCAGCTTCGAGGAGATCATGATCGGTTTGCCGCCGGTATGGGCGTAGGCGTCGCGGAAGAGCATGCAGTCGTCGGCGCTGTAAATGGAACTCGCGCCGTTCTTGCCGCAGTTTTCCCGGTAGCCGTGGATGGCGCTCCACGTCGAGTACGGGGTGATGATCACGGGGCCCGCCACGCCGTCGCTGTTCGGCCAGAAGTAGACCTTGTCGCCATTGAAATCGACCGGGTTGAGTTTGGAAAAATCCACCCAGTGGATGTTGTAGTCGCTCAACTGCACCGACATCGCGGAAAAGTTGCCGCGCGCCGCGGTACAGAGCGCCTGGGCGTGGCTGAAGAACTCGCCGTTGCCGCCCAACGTTATGTCGCTGTCCAAACTCATGATGAGGTCGTCGGGGGCGATGGACTCCCGTTTGATGATCTCCGCCAAAAGCATGTTCAATATCTTCGGCTTGCCGAGGTTCTTGGGGCTCAGCATCAGCAGATTGATCGTACCGTTCTGGTAATTCGCCTTGAGCAGCTCTGCCGAACCGTCCTTGGAACCGTTGTCGGCGACGGCGAAGTAGGTGTCGGGAAGTTTGTTGTTTCCCACGGAGGCGAGGCAGTTGACCAGACTTCCCGTCCGTTCCTCGTTGTAGTTGCAGCAGATGATGAAGGTTCTCATTCGTCATGACCCTTTTGCCGAATCGGATATTTTTTAAAATATACAGCGGCGACAGGTCATTTGCAATCTCCGGGATGCGGATCGGTACCCGTTTCCGCAGCGCATGGAGCGGTCGCGATCCGCAACCATCGTTTTCACCAGCCGCCCGAGGCGCCGCCGCCGCCGCCCCCACCGCCGCGTCCTCCGCCGAAGCCTCCGCCCCAGCCGCCGACGCCTCCGCCGCCGAAGCCTCCGCCGAAGCCGCCGCGTCCTCCCCGTCCTCCTCCGAGGAAGAAAAAGAGCCACGGAAATTTGATGAACAGCAGAATGAGGATGATCAGCGCGACCAGCCCTTTCCAACTCCCGGTATCGTCTTCGTCCCGCGGAGCGGACCGGTGAGTTCCGGCGATCCCGTGTCCGGAGATCTCCACGGCGAGGCGGTCGATCGCCGCCGCGACGCCGCGGTAATATTGTTCCTGTTTGAAGTATTTGCCCATCAGCCGGATGATGTCGCCCGCCCTGGCGTCGTTGACTTTACCCTCCCATCCGTAACCGATCTCCAGCCGCATCCGGCGTTTGGCGGGCACGATCAGCAAAATCGCGCCGTTGTCCTTGCCGCGGTCGCCGGGTTTCCACTCGTTCATCAGCGCGATCCCCGCTTCTTCCAGCGAAGCGTCGTCGAATGGTTTCAGCACGGCGACGAAGAGTTGTCCGCCGGTCGCCTGTTCGAACGCGCGGATCATACGGTCGAGATCCGCACACTCCTGCGAAGAGAAGAGTCCAGCCTGATCGACTACTCTGCCGGTGAGTTGCGGCACCTTGAAGGCGCAGAACATCGCGATCACTCCGCACGCCCCCAGGAATGCGGCAAGTTTTTGCCGTATCCCGTGCTTTCGGATGATGCCGACGATTTTTTGTGCCATTTCCGACCTTCGGTTGCAACGCCCGCCGCTCTGATGACCCGCTATGCAGCGCGGTTTCTTAATTTAACCTTGGATGCGGGCACAAATCAAGCGGCGGGCGTCAAAAATACTTGATTTTTGAGCCGCGCGATTGTAAATTTAATAAGCGTCTGCCATGCCGGTACGGCAGGGGAGGCGGCAATGTGGAAAATACATCAAACCAATGCCGTAAAACGGCGTTATATGAAAGGAACGTATCATGTCCAAACTTGCTATCGACGGAGGAACTCCGGTATTCACCGAAAAGCCCGTGCGTCCGCCGTGGCCGCCCGCCAACCCCGCCGTCGGCGATAAGCTGCGCGAAGTCTACATGAGCCACAAGTGGTCGTTCTACGGCGAGAACGAAGTGCTCTTCAACGAACGCTACGCCGAATACACCGGCGCCAAGTATTCCGTCATGATGGCGAACGGCACGGTCACGCTCGAGTGCGCGCTGGTCGCGTTGGGCGTCGGCTCCGGCGACGAAGTGATCGTTCCGGCGCACACCTGGCTCGCCACCGGCGAAGCGGTGGTCTACGTCGGCGCGACTCCGGTGGTCGTCGACATCGAACCCGACACGCTCTGCATGGATCCGGCGGCGTTCGAAGCGGCGATCACTCCGAAGACCAAGGCGGTGATCCCGGTTCACCTCTTCGGTTCGATGGCGGATCTGGACAAGATCCTGGCGATCGCCAAAAAGCACGGCATCAAGGTCATCGAAGACTGCGCGCACGCTCACGGCGGCGAGTGGAAGGGCCGCGGCGTCGGCAGCTGGGGCGATGCCGGCAGCTGGAGTTTCCAGCAGTCCAAGCTGCTGACGAGCGGCGAAGGCGGCGCGGTCACCACCAACGACGAGCATCTGTGGGATGTGGTCGGCAGATTGTCGCACATCGGCTATCAGCGCGGCGCGAAGCAGGGCGAAAAGAGCACTCCGCCGCCGATGGGGCTCATCTGTCACAACTACCGCGTGACCGAATTTCAGGCGATCATCCTGCTCGATCAGCTCTCCACGCTGCGCCAGGATACCGAACTGCGCGCCAAGAACGCCGCTTATCTGCGCAAAAAACTTGAGAAGATCCCCGGCGTCAAGGTGCAGGCGGAAGGGCGTTGCGCCACCTTGCAGAGTTACTACATGTTCGCCGTGATGATCGACGACCAGATGCTGAAACCCGGCATCGACCTCGATCAGGTAGTCGCCGCGCTCAAGGCGGAAGGCTTGGGAAGCCTCAACCGCGGCTGGGGAGCCACCATGTACCGTCAGCGTCTGTGGTCGGTCCCGGAAAACATGTACCGGATCGAAAGCAATCAGGTCGCGGAGCGGATCGTCGGCAAGCAGCTGCTGGTCTCCGGTCTGAACTGGCTGATGGCGGGCAAGGACGACCTCGACCGCTACGTCGAGGCGGTCGCCAAGGTGATGGACGCCTATCGCCGCTAAGTGATATCCGGCAAAATCGGAACGATCCCGCCTCCTCCCGGACGGCGGGATTTTTTATTTCGTGCGCGCGTATTGAAAAAAACGGAGTGTAACGGTACATTATAAAATATCGGATTCAAGACTGTCATCGGGGAGGGTGCAACAATATGGGCGGATTTTTCGGGGTTGTCGCGGATCAGGATTGCATTTGCGACGTGTTTTATGGTACTGACTATCACTCTCATCTGGGGACCCGGCGCGGCGGACTGGCGGTTTACTGCGACGACGGACGGATCAACCGCCGCATCCACGACATCACCAATGCCCAGTTCCGTTCCAAGTTCGACGAGGACATCACCAAGTTTCACGGCAAGGCGGCGATCGGCGTGATCAGCGACGGCGAGGATCAGCCGCTGGTGATCTCCGGCGGGATCGGCAGTTTTGCGGTGGTGACGGTCGGCAAGATCAACAACATACGCGAGATCGTCGACCGCGAATTCGAGTGCGGCCACAGCCACTTTTCCGAATCCGGCGATGGCGAGTTCAACCAGACCGAGATCGTCGCGTCGCTGATCTGCCGCAAGGATTCCCTCGCGGCCGGCATCGAGTACGCCCAGCGGGTGATCGACGGCTCCTGTTCGCTGCTGATCCTCTCCAAGGGTAAGATCTATGCCGCGCGCGACCGCTACGGACGCACGCCGGTGCTCATCGGGCGCAAGAACGGCGCCACCGCCGTCGCCATGGAAAGCACGTCGTTCCCGAACCTCGACTACACGCTGCTGCGCGAAATGGGCCCGGGGGAGATCGTGGAGATATCCGCGAACGGCATCAAATCGCTCCGCGCCCCCGGCAAGACGATGAAGATATGCACGTTCTTCTGGGTCTATTACGGCTATCCGTCGAGCTGCTACGAGGGGATCAACACCGAAAGCGCCCGCTACCGCAACGGCGCGAGCCTCGCCGAGCAGGACGCGGATATGAAGGACAAGATCGACTCGGTATGCGGCATCCCCGATTCCGGCATCGCCCACGCGGTCGGATATTCCAACTGCATGCACCGCCCGTACCGCCGCGCGTTCGTCAAGTATACGCCGACGTGGCCGCGCAGTTTCATGCCCCAGGATCAGCGAATGCGCGATCTGGTGGCGCGGATGAAACTGATACCCGTACAGTCCGAGATCGAGGGCAAGCGGCTGTTGTTCTGCGACGATTCGATCGTGCGCGGCACCCAGCTCAAGGATACGGTGCGCCAGCTTTACGACCGCGGCGCCAAGGAGGTGCATATGCGTTCGGCGTGTCCTCCGCTGCTCTACGGCTGCAAGTTCCTGAATTTCTCGCGGTCGCGCAGCGAACTCGATCTGGCGGCGCGGCGCGCCATCGCCAAACTGGAGGGGGTGGACGACCCCTCCGAGGAGATGATCAAACCCTATCTGGAGTACGGTTCGGACAAATACAACGCCATGGTCGACGAGATCCGCAAAAATTTGCGTCTCACTTCGCTCAAGTATCAGAAGCTGGAAGAGCTGATCAAGGCGATCGGCATGCCCTGCGAAAAGATGTGCACCTACTGCTGGAACGGTTGCGACGTCGATTGCGAACCGCCTCAGTTCGAGTGATTTTTCCTGTACGTTTGATATTTCAACCCTTCAACAAGAATAAGGAGATTCGGTAAAGATGAGAAAGTGGATCGGATGTGCGGCGGCGCTGCTGGCGGCGCTGACAGGCTTCGCCAAGTACGGTGCGACGATATCGCTGGATCGCCGGGACGGTTTTTACAAGGTCGGCGAGACGGTGACCTGCCGGGTGAAACTCACCAAGGACGGTCAGCCGCTGAGCGGAACTCCGGCGCAGGTGAACATCAAGTTCGAAGGCAAACTCATCAAGTCGGAAAAGTTCACGACCACCGGCAAGGTAGTCAAGTTCTCCTACACCTCCGACAAACCCGGATGGGTGTTCTTCGGTATCGAAGTGTTGGACAAAGACGGCAAGGCTCTGCGCGGCAAGGACGTGCAGCGTCACGGCGCCAAGCCGACGATCGCGGCCGAGATCGGCGCGATGATCGAGCCCGAAAAGATCACCGGGGTTCCGGCTCCCGCCGATTTCGCGGAGTTCTGGGCGGCGCGCCGCGCCAAACTGAACGAGATCCCGATCAACGCTAAGCTGGAGCCGATGAAGTACCGCAACCAGAAGATCAAACTTTACAAGGTCACCATTCCGACCGTCGGCGAATACCCCGTGACGGGTTATCTGGCGATCCCCTCCGACGCCAAGCCGAAGAGCTGTCCCGCCTACGTCGACTGGTCGAGCTGGAGCGCCAGCGACGCCAGCCGCAATTCGGCGATCAAGCACGCCCTTGCCGGAGCCATCGGCTTCACCACCACCTGGCACGGCCGCCCCGTCGACATGGGCAAAGACTGGTACAACTACAATACGACCATAAAGATCAAAGGCGGCATAGTCGGCATCGAGGACCGGGACACCTGGTGCTTCGGCTTTATGTATTATCGCGTCATGCGCGCTTTGGATTATGTGAAGACGCTGCCGGAGTGGGACGGCAAAAACCTCATTTCCATCGGCGGCAGCCTCGGCGGAGCTCAGTCCGCGGCGGCGGCGGCACTCGACAAGGACATCACTTTGGCGGTCATAATGAATCCCTGTTTCTGCGAGTTCGACGGCGACGCCGTCGGGCGTACCGGATCCATCCCGCGCGGTGCCGCCCGCAAAGGTGCCAAGTCGCCCAAAGCGCTCAAGGCGCAGAGTTATTATGACTGCGTCAATTTCGCGCGCATGATCAAGTGTCCGGTGTTCATCTGCACCGGCGGCACCGACGAGCTGTGCCCGCCGTCGAGCGTCTACGCGGTGTTCAACGCGCTGCCGGAAGAAACGAAGGCGAAAAGTCAGATGTTTTTCAATCCCAACGCCGGACACTACGGGCAGATCAACAAGAGCGCCGATCCGCGCATCAAAAAGCTGGTCAATTCGGTCGTGATCAAACGTTACGACGAAAAGAACTGATTTTCGAGAGCGGCGGCGTGGGCGTCTTCTGCCAGCGTCTCCGCATGTTTTTTACGGGAGCAGGTGGACGATGAAAAAAGCGATAGGTGTAGTTATGAGTGCAGTGCTCGCTTCGGCGGCGGCATTCGGCAAGTATGATGCCGAGATCGATTTGGACAAACAGGACGGCATCTACCGCGTCGGCGAAACGGCGGTCTGCCGGGTGCTGCTCCGCAAGGACGGCAAGCCGCTCAAGGGCGCCAAGGCGCGGCTGGTCCGCAAGTGGGAAGGGTGGGACGTCAAATATACCGAGTTCGCCACCACCGGAGAACCGGTCGAATTCACGTACAAAGCCGCCAGACCGGGATGGGTGTACTTCGGGATCGAACTTCTGGGCAAAGACGGCAAGCCGCTCAAGGCCAGCAGTTCGACATTCAAGGCGCTGCGCGGCCGCAAGCCGACGATCGTCGTCGAGATCGGCGCGATGTTCTCCCCCGACAAGATCGTTTCGCCGGTGCGCGAACCCGCGGATTTCGACGAGTTCTGGGCGAAGCGCAAGGGCGAGGTCGAAGCGGTGACCGAAGCGCCGACGCTCAAGGAACTCAAATCCTCCGTCAAGGGAGTCAAACTCTTCGCGGTGACGATCCCGTGCCCGCGCGGCGTGACGGCGACGGGGTATCTCGCTTATCCTGCCGATGCCAAGCAGCAGTCTCTGCCCGCTTTCATCTTCTTCCAGAGTCTGACTTACGGAGATGTCAACCGGCACAGTGCCTTGAGCAAGGCGAAGCAGGGCGCGCTCGCCTTCGCCGCGACGTGGCACGGCTTCCCGGTCGCCAAGCCGGTGAATTACTACCCGGAGACGCTCCGTCCGTACTTCAAGGGCGGTCAGCCCGGCTTGGGCGACCGCGAGAAATGGGTCTACAGCGACATGTTCTTCCGGGTCATGAGCGAACTCCGGTTCCTCAAATCCCGCCCCGAGTGGGACGGCAAAACGCTGGTCGTCTACGGCGGCAGTCTGGGCGGCATCCAGTCGGCGTTCGCGGCGGCGATCGAACCGGCGGCGACGATGGCGGTGGTGAGCGTGCCGAGCTCCTGCGAGTGCAACGCGCACGAGGCGGGGCGCACCCCCTACGGCACCTACAAGAGAGTCGGCGTCAAGAAACTCAAGGAGCATCCGGAACTGCTCGATGCCGGGTTCTACTACGATGCGGTGAACTTCGGCAAAAGGATCAAGTGCGAAGTCCATGTCTGCACCGGGTTCACCGACGAGTCGTGCTATCCGTCGAACGTCTACGCGTTCTACAATGCGATCCCGGAAACGACGGTCAGATCCATTACGACCAATCCGCGCACCGGGCACTTCAACACCACCAAAAACGTGAAGGGCGATTCGCGGGTCGGCGCGATCTTCAATGCCACGGAGATCAGCACCCTGCCGAAAAAACCCTGAAGCGCCGTGTGAAAATATGTCGAAGCGCGGTTTGATTTCGTTGTTCGCACTGGCGGTGTTGGCGGTCCATGGCGCGTATACCGCCAAGATCGATCTGGACAGACCGGACGGCATCTACAAGAGCGGCGACACCGCCGTCTGTACGGTGCTGGTGTGCAAGGACGGCAAGCCGCTCGTCGGCGAAACGGTGCGCGTGCTGCAGCGTTGGGAAGGGCGAATCGTCAGAACCGAAAAATTTGTCGCCGACGGCAGACCGGTGACCATCTCCTGCAAATCCGATAAGCCGGGGTGGGTGTATTTCGGCGCCGAGGTGCTGGACGGAAACGGAAATCCGCGCAAATACGTCGGAGTGCGCCGCTGGCGCAAGCCGACGATCATCGGCGAGATCGGCGCACTGTTTTCGCCCGACAAGATCCTTTCCCGCGTGCGCGAACCCGCCGACTTCGACGAGTTTTGGGCGAAGCGCCGAGCCGAGGTCGACGCGGGGGATAAGCCCGCGACGCTGACCGAGATCGACTCCGGCACGGCAGGGATAAAACTTTTCGCGGTGACGATACCGTGTCCGCGCGGCGTGACGGCGACGGGGTATCTCGCGTACCCGGAAAAAGCCGCGCCGAAGAGCTTGCCCGGATATGTCGCCTTTCAGGGGCTCACGTATGCCGATGCGAACCGGGCGTCGGCGGTGGATCGGGCGAAAAAAGGTATGCTGGCGTTCGTTACGACGTGGCACGGATTTCCGCTCGGCAAGCCGAAAAAGTATTACGGCAAAGAACTTCGCGCCTATTATCAGTACGGACAAAAGGGACTGGGCGACCGCGAAAAGTGGGTCTACACCGATATTTTCTTCCGCGTGATGAGCGAACTCCGTTTCCTCAAGGAGCGCCCGGAGTGGGACGGCAGGACGCTGGTCGTTCACGGCATCAGTCTGGGCGGCATCCTGTCGGCGTTTGCGGCGGCGATCGAACCGGCGGTGACGACCGCGGTGATCGGCGTACCCTCGTTCTGCGAGTGCAACGCCCACGAAGCCGGGCGCACTCCTTACAGCGTCTATCGGCGGGGCGGGATAAAAAGGCTGCAAGAGCATCCCGAACTGTTGGAAGCGGGATTTTACTACGACGCGGTCAACTTCGCTCGGCGGCTCAAGTGCCGGACATTCGTCTGCACCGGGTTCGTCGACGAGTCGTGCTATCCGTCGAATGTTTTTGCCTTCTACAATGCGATCCCCGCAACGACGGAACGATCCATGACCACCGATCCGCGCACCGGGCACATCGATACGACGAAGGCGCCCGAGGTCGCCGCGCGGATCGAAGCGCTCATCGGAACACCTTCGGTCGGCAGACGACCCAACGAGGCGCACTGAAAATGTCCACCATCCCGTAAAACATATAACCAAAAGGAGCTGCCATGAATATTGACTTGCTGAAGTTTGCGAACACCCTGTTTCTCGGGTTCTGTGCTTTGCTCGCCTGCGGCGGGTACGGCGGCAAGATAACTCTGGACAAACCGGACGGGTACTACAAAAGCGGCGAAACAGCCGTCTGCACGGTGCAGCTGCTCAAGGACGGCAAGCCGCTCGTCGGCGAAAAAGTGTTCTTCCTCATGCGTTGGGAGAACAAGAATATAGCGCGGCAGGTCTTCGTCGCCGACGGCAAGCCGAAAAAGTTTTCCTACAAATCGGACAAGCCGGGCTGGGTGTATTTCGGCTTTCAGGTGTTGGACGAAAACGAAAAGCCGCGGCGCGGCAAGGGGGTGGACAAGCACCCGCTGATCGCCCGGGTGACCGAGATCGGCGCCGTGTTCGATGCCGATAAGATCCGTTACACGGCGAAGCGACCGACGGACTTCGATGAGTTCTGGGCGCAGCGCAAGGCGGAGGTCGCCGCGCAGGATCTCAAACCGGAACTCAGCGAATTGAAATCCACGGTTCCGGGGGTAAAACTTTTCGCGTTCAAGCTTTCCTGTCCGCGCGACATAAGCGCCACCGGTTATCTCGCGTATCCGGAGAACGCCGCGCCCAAATCTCTCCCCGCTTATATTTTGTACCTGAGTTGGACGAACACCGACGCCAATAGAGTTGCGGCTGTCAACGCCGCCAAACGCGGTATGGTGGCGCTGTCGGTGTCGTGGCACGGTCTGCCGGCGGGACAACCCAAAAAGTATTACGAAGACACTTTGAAACAACGTATCAAGGGCGGTTTGCCCGGGATCGAAGACCGCGACCGGTGGGTGATGGGCGAAATCCCCATCCGGGTGTTGTGCGAGCTGAAGTTCCTCAAAAGCCAGCCGCTTTGGGACGGCAAAAATCTGATCTCCATCGGCGGCAGTTTGGGCGGGGCGCAGTCCGCTTGGGCGGCGGCGCTCGATACTGACGTGACGTTTGCGGTCATCAATGTTCCCTGCTTCTGCGAGTTCGACGGCGCGGCGGTTGGACGGCGCGGCTCGATCCCGCGCCGTCCGGAGGCGAAGACTCCCGCCGCGCTGACGGCGCAGAGTTATTACGACTGCGTCCATTTCGCGCCGATGATCAGGTGCGAGACCTATGTCTGTACCGGATTTTCCGACGAAGCGTGTCACCCGTCCAGTGTCTACGCGTTCTACAATGCGCTTCCGGAATCGACGCGTAAGGATATCTCCACCGATCCCCGTACCGGACATTACGGGACGACGGTGAACACCCGCGGCAATAAGCGTTTCGCGGATCTCCTCCGGGAAGTCAGGATCGGCGCGGTGCCGTCGGAGGTCAAGTGATGACCGGTCGTTGGATCACGGAAGTTGCGAACGGCTACGGTCAGACGATCGAGGTGAAGACGTGCCTGTGTTCGCGTCAGAGCCGTTTTCAGAAGATCGAGGTTTACGAAACGGTGAAACTCGGGCGGCTGTTGATGCTCGACGGGATCATCCAGCTGACCGACAGCGACGAATTCGTCTATCACGAAATGCTGACCAATCTGCCTTTCTACGCGCACACGGGCATCCCGCGGCGGGCGCTGGTGATCGGCGGCGGCGACGGCGGCGCGCTGCGCGAACTTGCCCGCCACCCGGAACTGGAAAAAATCGACATCTGCGAGATCGACGGCGAAGTTATCGCCGCGGCGAAGGAGTTCCTGCCGCAGACCGCCTGCGGCTACGACGATCCGCGGGTCGCGGTGCATGTCGCGGACGGCAGCGAGTTCGTGCGGGAACATGCGGGCGAATACGATATCGTCATCGTCGACTCCACCGATCCCGGCGGTCCCGGCGCTCCGCTCTTCGGGGAGGAGTTCTACGCCAACCTCAAGCGCGCGCTGCGCCCGGGAGGGGTGATCGCCACGCAATCCGAGTCGCCGTTCCTGCTGCCCGAGGTAGTGCGTCAATTGAATCGGGCGGCGAAAAAGAACTTCCGCTTCGTCGCGTATGCGGGATTTGCGGTGCCGACCTATCCGACGGGGATGATCGGCGCCTGCGTTGCCTCGGACTGGCGCGATGTGACCACTCCGGACCGGCAACTCTCTCCCGAACTTGCGAAGAAGCTGCGCTACTATACAAGTCAAGTGCACGCGGCGAGTTTCGCCATGCCGGGATTTGTCGGTCGCCTGCTGGATTGAATCACTTTTTGGTGAATCGGCTCTCGGTGCCGTTGAGCAGACGCCGGATGTTCTCGATATGCCGCAGCACCGCCAATATCGCTGCCACGGTGATGAAGCCCAACGTGACGGCGCTTCGTGCGGTTTCCGTGCCGATGCCGAACAGCCGGAACAATACCGCCAGCACCGGCAGCGCCACCGCCGCGAGAATGCTCGCCAGCGACACATAGCGCCAGATGAAGAATGCCGCCGCCCATATCGCCGCCGCGCCGAGCAGCGGCAGCGGCGCCAGCGCGAGCGCGGCTCCGGCGGCGGTGGATATGCCTTTGCCCCCCTTGAATTTGAGGTAAACTGGGAATACGTGCCCCAAGATCGCCGCCGCACCGCATCCGAGGGTCAGCCACGGGAGGTCGGGATAGATCAACTGCGCCGCCGCCGTGGGCAGCGCTCCCTTCAGGAAATCCAGAAAAAAGCAGACTTTTCCGGCGGTTTTGCCCACCGCGCGCGTAACGTTGGTGGCGCCGATGTTGCCGGAACCGACCTTGCGGATGTCGATACCGTATATTCTGCCGATCAGCAATCCGAACGGGATAGCGCCGATCAGATAGGAAACGAGCAACCAGCTCAGGACGATGATCGTTGTCATAATGAATGCTCCATGATTGGCAAGTCGTGATGTTTCGGGTTACATTATACCGCTGGATAATATGCCGCGGCCGGGCGGGAAAATCAAATCGGCTGGAGTCGGAAATGGAAAAAATCGGGAAATTGATCGTCGGATCGGGCGAAAGTTCCGCCGACATGCGTTATGCAACCGGGCTCTCTACCCCGGACGCGTTCCTTTGGGGTGCCAATGACCGCCGGTCGGTCGCGGTGCTGTCGCCTCTGGAGTTCGACCGCGCCCGGTCGCAGGCGAAAGACGATGTGGAACTGATGCCGGAAAGCGAACTGGGCGGGGCGGATCGGGTGGAGCGTATCGTCCGGCTCGCGGAGTTGCTCGAAGTGAACGGTTTCATCGTGCCGGCGGATTTCCCGCTGCGGCTCGCCGACGAGTTGCGCAAAGCGGGGCTGATCCTCCGCCCGGCGGGGGAGGGGAGTTTCTTTCCGGAGCGGGAGTTCAAGGCTCCGGCGGAAGTGGAGCTGATCGTTTCGGCATTGCGTGCCGCCGAAGCCGGTGTCGCCCGTGCCGCCAAAGTGTTGGAAAATGCGTCCGTCGCCGCCGACGGCGCGATCGTATACGACGGCGAGCCGCTCACCAGCGAGCGACTGCGCGCCGAGATCGACACGGAATTGTTGCGGCACGGAACTTTGCCCACCGGCACCATCTGTGCCGGCGGATCGCAAGGCGCCTGTCCGCACAACGTCGGCAGCGGCGTCCTGTATGCGAATTCGCCCATCGTGATGGATGTGTTTCCCCGCTCGTCCGTCAGCGGATATTGGGGCGATCTCACGCGAACGATGCTCAAGGGCCGCGCTCCGGAGATCGTCAGGCGCGCTTATCGGGCGGTGCGCGAGGCGCGCGAACTCGCCAAGACCCTGATCCGTCCCGGTGCGGTCCCCGAAGATATCCACCGCGCGGCGTCCGACGTTCTGGAGCGGCACGGGTTCCACACCGGACGCAATGACGGCGGCGACTTCGGCTTCTTTCACGGTCTCGGGCATGGCGTGGGATTGGAAATCCACGAGGCACCGCGGTTGAGCCTTCGCAACCGTTCTCCGCTTCGCGGCGGCGAGATCATCACCGTCGAACCGGGATTGTATTATCCCGAATGGGGCGGTATCCGTCTCGAGGATATGGTGTATGTGGTCCCGGATGGCGGCTGCCGCTGCCTCACCGGGATCGGGGATTTTTTGGAAATTCCGTGAAGCGGGCGGTTGCAAAAAGTCTTCACCTGTGATATATTAACCAACTGTTACGCTTGGACAGGTGCGTTTTTCTGGTCCGGAAGACGTGCTCGCCAAGTTGAGGATAACCAAATTCAGGAGATATGGAAATGGACAAGGCTGAAAGAGCGGAGATCATCGCCAAATTCGGGCGCAAAGAGGGCGACACCGGTTCGCCGGAAGTTCAGATCGCGTTGCTCAGCGCGCGCATCAACGGGTTGACCGCGCACCTCAAGGTCAACTTCAAGGACAACAGCACCCGCCGCGGTCTGCTCGCCATGGTGGCGCTGCGCAAGAAACTGTTGAACTACCTGCTGCGCGAGAACCGCGAAAAGTACATGCAGATCACCGCCGAATTGGGGATCCGCCGCACCAAGTAAATCGCGATGGTTATTTTATGGCGGCGTTCGTTTGGCGAACGCCGCTTTTTTTTTTGCAAAAACTCTTGGTTTTGAACTTGACAATTGCATCGGATCGGGGTATTTTTATATATTGACAATCTGATAGCGGAGAGATGCCTGAGTGGCCGAAAGGAACGGTTTGCTAAACCGTCGCAGGGGTAACCTTGCCGGGGGTTCGAATCCCCCTCTCTCCGCCATTTTT
>CACZPY010000340.1 GCA_902783135.1 uncultured bacterium | reverse complement strand
CGACTTCGACGAGGAGCTGTCGCGGCAGGGCATGGCGGGTTCCGACTTCATACTGATGCCGTCGCTCTTCGAGCCGTGCGGTCTGCCACAGATGAGCTGCCAGCGCTACGGCAGTCTGCCGGTCGTCCACAACACCGGCGGTCTCCACGACACGGTGGAAGTGCTCGACGTCGAAAACCACACCGGCAACGGTTTCCGTTTCGACGTCTACGACAGCTGCGGGCTCAAGTGGGCGATCGATCAGGCGATGGAGTTCCACCGCCGTCCCGCCGAGGTCAAGTCGCGCGAGATAGAGCGGATCATGGAAGAAGCCGCCCGGCGCTTCAACTACCATGTCACCGCCCAGCACTACATCGACATCTACGAAAAGATGCTGGCGCGGCCGTTGGTGCAGACCCCGGTGTCCGGGTCATGAGCGCCGGCAACGCGGCGAACCCGCGCTTCGAACGGCGCGCCAATCTGCCGGAAGCGCTCGGCAGCGATCCGTACCTCGCACCATATCTCTCATGCCTCGCGGAGCGCCGGAAGCGCGCCGACGCGCTCGAACGCCGCCTCACGCAGGGGCGGATGAGTCTTGCGGATTTCGCCGTCGCCCACGAATACTACGGACTGCACCGGAAGGGGAATACTTGGATCTTCCGGGAGTACGCTCCGCACGCGGAAAAGATCTTCCTCGTCGGCGACTTCAGCAGTTGGCGCGAGGAGGAGCGTTTCGCGCTCAAAAAAGCGAAAAACGGCGCATGGGAACTCGAACTATCCGCCGCCGCGCTCAAGGTTGGGATGCACTATCTGATGCACGTCCATTGGAACGGCGGCTCCGGCGAACGGATCCCCGCCTACGCGCGCAACGTGGAGCAGGATCCCGTGACCTTGCGCTTTTCCGCCGTGGTGCCGCCGGTGGCGCACTATGAGTTCCGCCATGCGCCGCCGCCCAGGCCGGAGGCGCAGCTCATCTACGAGGCGCACGTCGGCATGGCGCAGGAACAGCCGAAGGTCTCGACCTTTTCCGAGTTCAGGGAAAAGATGCTGCCGCGCATCGTCAAAGCCGGATACAACACGGTGCAGCTGATGGCGATACCGGGGCACCCCTACTACGGCAGTTTCGGCTACCACGTCGCCAACTTCTACGCGGTCGCGGGGCGCTTCGGCACGCCGGAGGAGTTCAAGGAACTGGTCGATGCGGCGCACGGGATGGGGCTGCGCGTCCTGATCGACCTCGTGCACTCGCACGCAGTCAAAAACGAGGTCGAGGGGATCGCCGCGATCGACGGTTTCCGCGAGACCTATTTCCACGCCGGACCCCGCGGCGAACACCCCGCGTGGGATTCGCTCTGTTTCGACTACGGCAAAACGGAAACGCTGCATTTTCTGCTCTCCAACGTGCGCTTCTTCCTCGACGAGTTCCGCATCGACGGCTTCCGCTTCGACGGAGTGACGAGCATGCTCTACTTCCACCACGGACTGGGCAAGGCGTTTTCCGGCTACGGCGACTACTTCGGACCCGACGTCGACGAGGACGCGGCGGCGTATCTGACGCTCGCCAACCGGGTGATCCACGCGGTGCGTCCCGACGCCGTGACCATCGCCGAGGACGTGAGCGGCATGCCGGGGCTCGCCAATCCCGAGGGGATGGGCTTCGACTGCCGGCTGGCGATGGGGGTGACCGATCTGTGGTTCAAACTCTTCGACCAGCCGGACGAATCGTGGAGCATGTTCCAGCTGTACGGCGAACTCACCAACCGGCGGCGCGACGAGCGGTCGATCGGCTACGCGGAGTGCCACGATCAGGCGCTGGTCGGGGGGCAGACGGCGATCTTCCGCCTCGCGGGGGATGCGATGTATTATTCGATGCACAAGAATTCGGGCGACCTGCGGATCGACCGCGCGGTGGCGCTGCACAAACTCATGCGGATGGCGACGGCGGCGACGGCGGACTGCGGGTATCTGAACTTCATGGGCAACGAGTTCGGGCACCCCGAGTGGATCGACTTCCCGCGCGAGGGCAACAACTGGAGTTACGACCACGCCCGCCGCCAGTGGAGCCTCGCGGAGGACGCGAATCTGCGCTTCGGGGAACTAAAAAACTTCGACCGGGCGATGCTCGGCATCATCGGGGGACCGGGATTCTACTCGAGTTGCGTGCAGACGGTGCGCATCGACGAGGAAAAACAATTGATCTTCTTCGAGCGCGGCGGGTACTGGTTCTGCTTCAACTTCAGCCCGGAAGGGTCGTACTCCGACTTCGAGGTGGAGGCGCTGCCCGGGAGTTACATGACGGTACTCGACAGCGATGAATCGAAGTTCGGCGGCTTCGGGCGCCGGGAAGCGGGACAGCGCTACTTCACGCTGCCGCGGAGCGACGGGGAAAAACTCTCGCTCTATCTGCCGAACCGCACCGTTCTGGTGCTCAAACGCGAAGAATAAGACATAGTCATACCATGTACACATTCGAATACGATACACCGGAAGCGCTGGGCATCCCGTCGGGAGCGCTGCTGAAGTTTCTCCGGCGACTGGAAGAGATCGATTTCGTCCATTCGTTCGTGCTGATGCGCCGCGGCAAAGTCGCGATGGAAGGGGTGCGCCGCCCCTACTCCTTCGACACGCCGCACCAGATCTTCTCGGTGAGCAAGAGTTTCGTCTCGGCGGCGATCGGCATGGCGCAGCGCGAGGGGCGGCTGAAGATCACGGACCAATTGCTCGACTACTTCCCCGAGTACGCACGGACGGCGCATCCGCGCCTTGCCGCGACGCGCCTTACCGATCTGTTGTCGATGCGGTCGGGATTCGCCGCGTGCACCGTGCGGCGGATGCTGGCGGATCCGGACGGCGACTGGATCGGGACCTACTTTTCGCTCGTCCCCGAGTACGATCCCGGCACGATCTTCGCCTACAACTCGGGAGCGACCTATATGCTTTCCGCGCTGCTGCACCGGGTGACGGGGGAAAACGTGCGCGAATACCTGCAGCCGCGGCTTTTCGAGCCGCTCGGGATCGTGCCCGGCATCTGGGAAAACTGCCCGCGCACGATCAACTGCGGCGGGTGGGGGCTGTACCTCAAGACGCACGACCTTGCGAAGTTCGGACAGCTGCTGCTCGACGGCGGAGTGTACGACGGGCGCGAACTCATCCCCGCCGACTACCTCGCCGAAGCGACGAAGCCCCACGCGGACAACTCGATGAACACCAAGCCGGATTGGAAACTCGGCTACGGCTATCTGTTCTGGAAATCGACCTACGGCTTCCGCTGCGACGGCGCGGCGGGGCAGTACGCGGCGGTGCTGCCGGAGTTCGACATGATGCTGGCGACCAACTCCGCCGCGACCGACATGCAGCGGATACTGACGGCGCTGTGGGAGGAAGTGATCCCGCACCTTGCCCCGGCTCCGCTCGCGGCGGATCCGGCGGCGCACGCGGAACTGCGCGAAATGACCGAACGCCTCGCGATGCCGGTCGCGACCGGAAACGGCGAGCCGCGCCGGATGCGGAAAGTCTTCGCGTTCGCGGAGAACGCGGCGGGGATAACGGGATGCGCGGTCGAAGCGGATACGGAGGAGTGCGCGCTCACCTTCACTCTCGCGGACGGACGGACGGAACAGTTGCGCGCGGGATTCGGCAAATTCGCTTACGGCACGCTGCAGCTGACCGACCGCGCGGCGCATCCGACGGCGGCGTCGGCGAAGTGGCAGGACAATAAACTCGTGATCGAGTCGTTCATACTGGACGGGATCTACCGTTCGACCTACACGGTCGATCCCGCGCCCGGCGCGGCGGAGCCGATAACGCGACAGGACCTCTGCACCACCTTCCGCCCCGCGTGGGAGCCGCTGAAAGTCAAGTAACTTATCACAGCTTTCCGAGGCAGTCGTTCAGCACCCGGAGCACTACCACATAGCCCGGGCGGCGCTCCGGCATGAAGTCGAGCATCGCCGTCACGAGGTCGGAAAGTTCCCCCGGCAGTTCCGGCCGCAGGGTGCGGAGCGCCGGGAACGCCATTTCGCGGCGGCGCTCGTAGAGTTCCTCGGTCTCCCCCTCCCCGCCGAAGGGCAGTTCGCCGCTCAGAAGTTCGTAGATCGTCACCCCGAGACTGAAGATGTCGCCGCGCGCGTCCTCGCCACCCTGATAGAGCCGCTCCGGACTCGCGTAGGCGGGCGTCCCCCAGCCGAGACACGGCGAAAGATCGCCCGCCTCGCGCACGTCCGCGAGGTCGAAGTCGCCGAGCCGCGCCTCGTAGTCCTGCGCCAGGAGGATGTTGGAGGGCTTGACGTCGTGATGCACGACATGGGCGCTCTGGTTCGCGTACTGCAGCGCCTCCGCGATCCGCGCGATGATCTTCAGCAGCACCCGGGGCGGCGGCAGTTCGCCGCGCTCCCGCATGGCGGCGAGGTCGCCCCACTCCATGTAGCGGGTCACGAGGTACGGTCTGCCCTCCAGCGTCGCGCAGTTGTAGATGGGCAATATGCCGGGATGGTTGAGCCGGGCGACGAGTTTCGCCTCCTCGAGGAAGCGTGCGCCGAGTTCCTCCGCGTCCGCGCCGGAGGCGTTCAGCACCTTGACCGCCACGCGCCGCCCGAGCCGCGTATCCTGCGCCCGGTAGACGATGGTGTTGGTGCCGCGGCCGCAGACCTTTTCCAGAAGATAGCGGTCGAAGCGCATCGGGATCCGCAGTTTGGTGCCGCAGACCGGACACGCCACCACCGTGAAGGGTTCCAGTTCGCTGACATCCAGCCGGGTGCCGCAGTTGCGGCAGCAGATCTTGAGCTGGGGAAACTCGCTCACGGCGCCACCTCCCGCAGATCGAAGACCCCGGAGGGCGCGTCCTGACGGAGCGGGACGACTTCGACATCCCGCCGGCCGATCTGTTCCAGTTTTTCCCGGCACGCCGACAGCGCAAGTTCCGGCTTGTTGCACTCGCGGCTGATGTGCGCCAGGAGCAGCAGCCGGGTGCGCTCGGTCACGAGGTCGTCCAGCGCCGCCGCGGTCATCCGGTTGTCCAAGTGACCGATCGCGCCGGCGATCCGCCGCTTCAGATACAGTCCGCGTTCCGAATCGCGGAGCATTTGAAAATCGTAGTTGCTCTCCAGTATCAGCGCGTCGCAGTCGCGGAGGTTCTTCCGGGCGACGGCGTTGACTTCTCCCAGATCGGTGGCGACGCCGATCCGCACCCCCGACGCGCCGATCACGAAGCCCACCGGCTCCTCGGCGTCGTGGTGCACCGCGAACGACCGCACCTCGAACGAGCCGACCAGAAACCGGTTCCCCGGCTCGAAGGTCAGCACCTTCGACGGCAGTTTGCCCTTGCGCAGCAGGAACTCCGCCGTGCCGCAGGTGGTGTAGAGCGGGATCCCCAGCGAGTCGCAGAAGACCCGGCAGCCCTGCGAGTGATCGGTGTGATCGTGGGTCAGCAGCATGCCGATCAGCCGTTCGGGAGCGATGCGCAGCTGCGCGAGACGC
The DNA here is from genome assembly GCA_902783135.1 of uncultured bacterium. Classification (GTDB taxonomy): domain Bacteria; phylum Verrucomicrobiota; class Lentisphaeria; order Victivallales; family Victivallaceae; genus UBA1784. The sequence goes on along the minus strand of CACZPY010000340.1, from coordinate 541 downwards.
GCCAGCGTCTCGCGCCGCGAAAATCCGTCGTCGACGATCAGCGCGCCGCCATCCTCGTCCACGAGCACGAGCGAGTTGCCGGAACTGCCGCTGCCCAGTATGCCCAGTCTGATCATCGCCAGTTCCACGCTCCCCAGTTCGGCAATGCCGCAAGTTTGGCGATATACGTGATATACAGCGCGAGCAGTACGCCGCCTTCGCGGCGCGAGATGCACTTCCCCGTGCGCATCATCGCCCACAGCAGCGTGGTCAAAAAACACATCGCGCCGAAGTCGAAAAGATTGATTTCCGCCGTCCGGATCGGCGACACGAGCGGCGCGATCCCGAGGATGCACAGCACGTTGAAAAGGTTGGAGCCGACCACGTTGCCGACCGCGATGTCGCACTCGCCCCGCCGCGCGGCGGCGACGCTGGTCGCAAGTTCGGGGAGACTTGTCCCCAGCGCGACCACCGTGAGGCCGATCACCGCCTCGGAGACTTTGGCGAGGCGCGCCGCCGCGACCGCTCCGTTCACGAAAAGTTTGGCGCCGACGATCAGCAT
>CACZPY010000339.1 GCA_902783135.1 uncultured bacterium | reverse complement strand
ATCTTTCCGCAGCAGCTCGTCGCGGTCGAGCTTGAGTCTGATATCGTAGTAGTCGTTGAAGTTGTCGATGCCGACGACTTCCCACCCCCGGCGCATAAACTCCCGCGCCGCGTGAAAGCCGATGAATCCCGCCGTACCAGTGATGATTATTTTCATGATCCCACTATTTCTTTCAGTATTTTGTGCTGTCTTTGCATATACGACTCACGGGAAAAGACCCCGGCGCGCTCCGCGCACCGGCGGCGCTGCCGTTCCCGGAACTCCGGATCCTCCAGAAGCCTCGCCAATATCCCCGCCGCGTCTTCGTTGTCGCGGAAGGACAACTCCGGATCGTCCGCCACCTCGCATGCGCCGCCGGAATCCGGCACGACGGGAATGATCCCCGCCTTCAGGTACTCCGTTATCGAAATACCGAAAGCCTCTTCCCGCATGGCATGTACCGCATAGGCCCCGGAGAGCAGAAACTTCGTCTTTTCCGCGCCGTGGAGTTCGCCGGGAAAATCGACCCAATCCATCCCGGAGGTCAGTTTTTCCAGTTTTTCGCGATACTCCTCCGACCACATGCTGCCCGCCATGCTCAAGGTGATGTTCTTTCCGGACAATTCCCGCGCGCGTTCCACGATCGAGATGATATCCGCGATGCGCTTGTCGGCGATCAGGCGCCCGATATAGACCACCTTGAGCGGATCCTTCTCCACCCCGTCGGCGGCGATATCGAAAATCGTCGGCGGATAGAAAACGGAGCCGTTGAAACCACCGTAATATTCGAGCAGCAGCGAAGCGATATAACGGGAATTGGGATAGATGTGTTCCTTCGGATTGCAGATGATCTCCCGCCGGGTGCGCATGCCGAGCACCACCCGCAGACACTTGTCCGCGAGATCGCGCAGCCGGCGCGACAGCGGCACGGCGGCGGGAATGCGGTGCGTCTTCACGTAATCGGCGAAGCCGGCATCGCCGAACGCGGCGGAGGAAAGAAAATGATGTGCCGGTCTGCCGAAATCCATGAGGTTATCGCAGGCGATGCAGATATCGGCGGTCTCGGCAAGTTTCTTCAATTTCCGGAAGCGCAGCAGCGACAACCGCGCGCTGTGTTTGGTGGGGTTGTAATCTTTCGGCATCAGCATCACCAGGTTCAACCGCGACGTATCTATCGGGATGCCGAAAAATTCCACCGCCTGATGGAAATATTTGGTCCAGTCCAAAGCCAGTGTGACATCACACTGCTTTTGAAGTTCGGCAACGAATGCCAGCGGCAGATAATCTCCGCCGCCGTGCGTTCTGCCGAAGTAGCGGTAATATATCAGTACCTTTTTTACCGGATTTCCGCTCATGCCCGTTTCGCACCGGATCTTTCGCCGCCGGCAGAATTATCCGGAGTGCAAAAATCCGCTTTCCGTGACTTTTTCATGCCGGAGAACCGGAAATAGCACCGGAAAAACAGTTCCGCCGCCCCCCGCCACAACGGATGACGGACAAAAACGCATGCCCACCATCCGGCGATGCGCTTGCCCCTGCCGGCATATTTCATCAGCGCCTCGAAATCGCCGAAGCCGTCGTCGAAAATGATATTCAGCGTTTCGATCCGGCGCTCCCGCGGGACGGATCCCAAATTATAAGGGCTGAACCAGAAGAAGAAAAAACGCGACACCCACTGCCGCACCCAACACGGCGCCACCCGGGGATCGAAACCCGGCTCGCGGGAAACCGCCGCAAAAAAAGCGAACAGCGACTTGGTGATGATCGCCCAGTCTTTGTGGAAATGCCCCGGTCCCTTCGCCGACAGGGAAACGGAGTTGGCGCGGATGCGGTACAGATAGAACGGCTCATGAAGCGGGACCACCCGCTTCGCCAGATAGAGCGCGCGCGGGGAAAACTCGCTGTCCTGCCGCCGCAGTCCGTAGATGCACTTCAGATCGTGTTCGACCAGAAACTCCCGGCGGAACACCGTCAATTGCAGCATGGGGCAGTACTGACCGCCCCACAGACGGTCGAGCAGAAGCGTCGCCCCGATACCGGTCATTTCCGCCGGCGACGACTCCGGAGGATAGTTTTCCCGGATCTCGCGTTTGTCGGTGCCCTCGGTGTACGCGACGACCACCCCGGGGTACAGATCGGCGCCGGGAGCGGCGTTTATCTTGGCGGCGATCCTGGCGAGCGACTCCTTCTCGAGCGTATCGTCGCCGTCGAGGAAGATCACATATTCGCCCGTCGCCATATCGGTCCCGACGTTTCGTGTGGCGGAACACGAACCGCTGCGGGGATGGGTGAAGACCCGGACGCGCGAATCCTTCTCCGCGATCTCCCGGATCACCGCTTCGGTGTTGTCCTTGGATTCCTCGATGCCGCAGATACACTCCCAGTCGCCGAACGACTGGTCGAACACCGAATCCAGCGCTTCCCGGATGTACGGTTCGACGTCGCAACACGCCATGATGATGGAAAAAAACGGTTTCATGATATGAGAAACTCTTCCCCCCTGCAAATGGATCCCGACCCGTTATAATATACATTCCGTAAAATGAAAATACAATGATCCGCCGCACATGAGCCTCCTCCGCCGGACGACCGAAAAACGGAACGCCGGTTTGACAACCGCGCGGGCAGGCACTATTTTATATCGCCACCTTCTCCGGTTCGCCGGAACGTCGGGGGCACCAGATAATTTCAGGAACAGTCGCAATGGGTTTTTACAATATTCTCCCGGCATACGTGCTGAACCGTTCGCCGATGATCGTCGTCGCCTTCGACACGGATTTTCTGCACAATTTGGACGCTTTCCGGAAAGCGCTGCAAAAAAGCGGCGATCTGGACAAGGGCGGCACGATCATTCTGCAGCTCGGGTGGACCCACGAGATACCGGAAGTCGCCGGTCCCGACAAGGCGCTGCTGAAAACCGCCCGCGAAAAATTCCCCGCATGGCGGTTCATCGTATTGGCGAACACCCCGGCGGAACTCGAGGTCTTCAAGGATGTCGCGGAGTGTTTTTTCATCCATCAGAACGCCTTTCTCGATCCCGCCCGATATCCGCTGGCGAAAAGATCCCGCCGCTTCGACGCCGTGTATGTCGCCAGAATAACCCCGTTCAAGCGGCACTATCTGGCGAGCCAAGTCGAAAACCTGCTTCTCATCGGGGACCACTCGCCGCGGGAGGAACAATTTTTCAACGACACCATGAAGCTGTTTCCGGACGCCCGGTATATCCGCAAAGTGAATTCGTGGTTCATCGGCGGAAAGATCCGCGAAGCGTGCTGCGGCCTCGCCCTTTCCGCCGCGGAAGGGGCGATGTTCGTGAGCGGCGAATATATGCTTTGCGGCATTCCCGCCGTCAATACCAGAAACATCGGCGGCCGGGACATCCTGATGCCGGAGTTCGCCATGCGCCACGTGGAGGACACCCCGGAATCCGTCGCCGCCAATGTCCGATATTTTGTGGATAATCCGGTGGAGCCGTCGGCTATCCGCGAAGCGTTTCTGAAAGCGGCGGCTCCGCATAAGGCCCGGCTGCAGGATCTGGTGAACTCCATCGCCGGCAGGCATGTGCCGCTGCCGCACAAACTCGGGGTGCGATGCCGTCTGCTGCCGCACCAGAAACTCCTGCACGGTATACGCGGCTGATGCCGCGGATCGACATACTACGGAACGATGCGGTATCGGGAAACGATACGAAGGAGCACTTATGAACGATGATATCAAAACCACGGTCGTCACCGCCGGGGATAAGGGATTCGCCTGGGGCGCCCTGCTGCTGGTGGCGAGCATGCGCCGCAACGGCATGAAACATCCCGCCGTCGTCGGCGCCATGGATTGGCCGCCGGAAATGAAAAAACGCGTATCGGCGCTCGGAAATGTGACGATCCGCGAACTGCCGACTTCCAGACAATGCGTGGCTTGCCAGAAACCGATGCTGATGGGATGCGACGAAGTGAAGACCGATTGGGTCTGCTGGGCGGATGCCGACGCGATATTCATCGGGGACTGTTCCGAATGGCTGGTCGGCGAGGATCCGGAAGAGATCGTGGTGCGCAAATGCTCACCGCCTCCGCCTCTCCTCACCGCCGATACGCTGGCGATATGGCAGCGAGACGTGAAGCAGTTATGCGGGGATGCCCTGCCCGAAAGCCGGCTGGGAGATACCACCGTGAACAATCCGTTCATCGTTCTGCACCGCAAGTGGCGTCCTTTTTTGGAACTTTGGCGTATGCAGACCGAGCGGGTCATCGCGCCTGATGTCACGACTCCCTGGCAGAAGAAATCGGCCTATTTCCAGACCGATGAAAGCGTTCTCGGCAGTTTGCTGTGCTTCGCTCCCGACGTTCCCAAAGTCACGGAGCACTACAAGGCGAACGGCAGCGTCGACCGGGATCGTTACTTCGCCCACTTCGCCTACAATCCCAAACCGTGGCGGATGTGGAACAAATATTCGATGCGGTGGCACGATGACGTCATGGAGACCGTCGATTGGATGCTCGCGGAAAAGATCGTAAAACCGTCCGAGGTCCCGCTGTCGCTGCGCCGCAGCTGGTGGCCGTTTTTCCGCGCCTGCGCCTGGACCGCGCCGTGGGTATGGCGGGCGACCAAACTCAAGCGCAAAATATTCAAGTGAGAGCGGCCGGCGCATTCTTGATGACGAATGTTTGTTTATGAACGATGACCTCAAAACCACGGTCGTCACCGCCGGGGACCGGGGATTCGCCTGGGGCGTTCTGCTTCTGGTGGCGAGCATGCGCCGCAACGGCATGAAACATCCCGTGGTCGTCGGCGCCATGGACTGGACGCCGGAAATGAAAAAACGCGTATCGGCGCTCGGCAACGTGACGATCCGCGAACTGCCGACGACCCGGCGGTGCCTCGCCTGCCAGAAACCGATGCTGATGAGCTGCGACGACGTCAAGACCGACTGGGTCTGCTGGGCGGACGGCGACGGCGCGTTCGTGGGCGATTGCAGCGAGTGGCTGACCGGAGATTCGCCGGATGAGATCGTGATCCGCAAATACAAGCAGATCGCGCCCGACTTCACCCCCGAAAATCTGGAGATCTGGCGGCGGGACGTCGAACGCTTCCAAGGGGAGGCGCGGGAAAGCAGCCGCTACGGCACGCGCGTGAATACGGCGTTCATCGTCGCCCACCGCAAGATCTTCCCGTTTCTGCGGCGCTGGCAGGATCAGGTGATGAAGGTGCTGCCCCCGGATGTGGGGATCATAATGAAGCACGGTTCGGCATATTTCCAAACGGACGAAAGCGTTCTCGCAAGCCTGCTGTGCTTTTATCCGTCGGCTCCGGCGATCGCCGAAAGTTACAAAGCCAACGCCACCGCCGACAGAAGCCGTTACTTCGCCCACCTGGCCTACAATCCCAAGCCGTGGCGGATGTGGAACAAGTATTCGATGCGGTGGTACGACATCATCATGGATATCGTGGATTGGCTGCTCGCGGAAAAGATCGTCGCGCCGTCCGAACTGCCGTTGTCGCTGCGCCGCAGCTGGCGGCCGTTTTTCCGCGCCTGCGCCGGAGCCGCGCCGTGGATATGGCGGGCGACCAAGCTCAAGCGCCGGATATTCAAATAGTATCCGCTTTCGCACATTCGAGCAGCGTCCGCCGCAGCATTTCCGATGCCGCCTCGAGGCGGCGGCGCCTCGCCGCCGTGACCTGCCGCACCTCCGCGCGCACCTCCGCGTCGGGGCGGCTCAGCACCGCGTCGACCCGGCGCGCGATCCCGGAAAAGTCGCACGATCCCACCGTTCCCGCCGGAGTGTCGCCGAACTCGGCGAGCCAGTTGGTTATCTTGCTGCCGCGTTCGATGCCGATGCCCGGTGTCCCCGCGTTGGCGCCGAGGATCAGCAGATGCAGACGGCTGCTGACCAGCACCCGGCATTGCGCGGCGCACGCCTGAACGTCGGCGGGATCGGTACGGTCGAGACACTCGACGCGGTCGGGATGCGCGGCGCGGGAGGCGAGCTGCAGCATCAGACTTTTATCCGTCACCGGGTTCATCGGTATCAGCACTATCCTGCGTTCCGGCGGTTCCAGAAGTTCGTTCCACAGCTTAACCACCCCGTCGAGATCGCTTACGGCACTCTGCTCGGAGATGCAGAAACCGATCCGCGCGACACCGGAAACTTCCGGCAGCGGCGGCGCGGCGGCGGAGTTCTGCAATATCGCGGTGTCGGCTCCGACGACGGCTCCGGCAACGCCGCAGGCGCGCACCTCGCGCAGCGACGGTTCGTCGCGCAGCACCACGAGTTTGCAGGCGGAAAGTTCGCGCCGGATATGCCGCCGCGTCCGGCGCCGAAGACGCCGCTCGTACGCCGCCGTCAGATCGGTGAAAAGCACGGTAGAGAGGAGTTCCAGTATCCTGCGCCGCCGCCCCCTGACCCGGTAAAACGCGGGATTGAGTTCGGAGTTCATCCCGACGCCCCAGACGATCGACGGCACCCCCGCGCGGCGCGCCGCGCGCAGCAAATCCGTCGCCGCCTCGGGGTAGTCCGACAGCCCGGTCGCCCCGAACCAGATGTAGGCGTCATGACGCCGGACGAGTTCCGCGAAACCGTGAAGATCCGGGTCTTCCCCGAAGCCGTAGAGCGGCGCGACGGCGACGCGGAGGCGCGCCGCCGTTCCTTCCCGGTCGCGGGTGCAGACGGTGATCTCCGCCCCCGGCACGAGTTGCCGCAGCAGATCGACCGCGCAGCCGACGATCGCTTCGTCGCCGATGTTGTCACACCCGAGCGGAACTCCGCCCAACAATAGTTTCATGCCGTCGCCCCGTCGTTATTCCGTCACCAGATCCGCCAGCCGGTGGGCGCCCAGTTGGCGCTTCTGACGGCGACTCAGATTCGCGATCCGCACCGGAGTCGTCTCCGCCGCATGCAGTATCGTCTGCAACGCGTGCGGAGAGAACGATCCGCGCCCCGTCGCGGAGAAGTTCCCGGTCTTGTCGTCCCGGACCACTTCCGCGCCGCCCCGCCGCGGCCGCGTCAGCAGCGCGCCGAGCGCCATGATATTGAACTGCAGCAGACCGATGAAGTAGCGCTTCCACAACCGCCCCGGTTCCTGGATGATGCGGTATATCCACTCCGTGCCGCTGCGGCGCATCCACGCCGGCGCCCGCTTCACCGCTCCGGCGATGAAGTTGAAGGTGCCGCCGACGCCGATCGCGATGCCGCAGTCGAGGTTGCGGCGGTTGCGTTCGAGCCACAGCTCCTGCTTGGGGTTGCCGAAACCGACCAGCAGTATCCGGGCGCCGGAATCGTTTATCCGGCGGCAGATCTCCCGGTCGCTCTCCGCGGCATCGGGGGCGTCGAGTTTCACGAACGGGGAAGCCACTTCGATCTCCAGCCCCGGATAACGTGCGCGGAGCAGTCCCGCCGCTTTGAGCGTATACTCCTCCCTGCCGCCGAGAAAGTAGAGTTTGCAGCCTTCCCGCGCCGCCCGCTCGGCGATCATCGGGACCAGATCGGAACCCGCCACCCGCTCGGGCAGCGGAGTTCCCAACAGGCGGCTCAGCCAGACCAGCGGCATCCCGTCCGCCACCACCAATTCGGCGCGGCGCAGCACCCGCGCCAGCACCGGATCCGCCGGAGCGCTCCTGAACGCATAATAGGTATTGACGATGAAATCCACGTTCACCGTGGCGGCGATCCGGCAGCCGCGCCCGCCCGGCGGCGTGGCGGCGAACTCGAAGATCCGATCCAGCGTTCCCCGTTCGGTCAGTGCGTCGAACGGCAGCCCGAACAGCACCGGGCGCGCTTCAGTGTTGGGTCCGCGAGACGGCATCCATGATCCTTTCGACGTGCTTCTTCCAGGTGAACTCGGCGGCGCGGCGGCGCCCCGCTTCGGCAAGTTCCGCCCGCAGTTCGTCGGAGGAAAGCAGCTTCGTCAGCGCCTCGGCGATGGAGCCGGAATCGTGGGGCTCGAAGAGCAGCGCCGCCCCCTCGCCGAGTTCCGCCAACGAAGTGCAGTTGGAACAGGCGCAGGGGACGCCGAAGTGCATCGCTTCGATCAGCGACAGCCCGAAGCCCTCGAACAGCGACGGGAACACATACGCCGCCGCGTTCCGGTACGCCTCGTCGAGATCCTCCTCGGCGATGAACCCCGGCAGCAGTATCTGCTTGGCGAGCGGAGACGCCGCCGCCCGCGCCCGGATGGCATCGGCGCCGTGCCAGTCGGCTCCGCCGAGCACCAGACGGTACCGCGAGGAAAGTTCCGCCGGAAGTTTTTCGTACGCCTTGATCAGGCGGAACTGGTTCTTCGCCGGGTGTTCGAGGCGCGAAATGTAGAGGATATATCCGCCGGATTCGAGTTTGTTGCGCTTCAGCCATCCGCCCTTGGGCGGCATCGAAGGCAGCGCCAGACCGTTGCAGCTGACGGTGATCCGCGTCCGGGGCAGCTTCAGGAACTGCTCCATATCCGCGGCGGTCGCCTCGCTGATCGCCACCGGATACTCCGCGCGGCGCGTGAAGAACGGCAGGATCCTCGTCTGATAGAACGTGTGGGAACGGTCGTATTTGTCGGACATCCGGTGCGCCGCCAGATCGTGCACCACCGCCACCGTCGGCAACGGACGGAACGCCACCGCCCGCCGGTTCGCCGCGGCGATGAAGAACAGATCGTACTTGGATCTGCTGATCCGGAACGGCAGGATGAAGAGGTGCCACAGCATGCTCAATACCGAGTGTTTCACATAGCGCGGCGCGACGATCTGCCGGAAGTTGGCGAACGCCGGATCTTTTGCCGCTTCCTGCTCCACGACCAGCGTCAGTTCGTGACCCGCCTCCGCCAGCGCCGCCACCGTGTGCCGCATGTACACCGAGATCCCCGAGCGACCGTGATCGAACGGGATGCAACTGAACAGGATTCTCATAGTCCTTTCCCCTCCCCCCAAATACGGAAACTGCGGACGAACTTTTCGTCCGAAAAGCGTTCTGACACCATTTCGCGGCCGCGTCTTCCCAGACGCACCCGCGATCCACGATCCGCCAGCAGCCGGTCTACGGCGGCGGCGAAACCACTTATATCCCGCGGCGGCACGGCAAAGCCGTTCTCGCCGTCAACGAGCCACTCGTCGATCCCCCCGGTCCGGAAGGCGACCACCGGCAGACCGTGCGCCATCGCCTCCGGACCGACCAGCCCGAACGGTTCCTGCCAGAAAAACGGCAGAACCGCCGCATCGCACTCGGCATACAACTTTTCCGGGTCGGCGACCCATCCCGCGAACGACACCTTGTCCGCGACGCCCAGCCGGACGGCGAGGCGCTCCAACTCCGGGCGCTGGTTGCCCTCCCCCGCGATCACCAGACGGAAATCGTGGCGCAAGAGCGGCAGCGCGCGCAACAGCTGATCGACGCCCTTGCCCCGGATCAGCTGCCCCGTGAACAACAACCGCGGCGGAGTGTTTTCCCCGTGTTCCGGCAGCGTTTCCGGCACCGGGACCGGCGGCGGGATGACCGCGATGCGCTCCGGAGCGAAGCCGTTGTCGATCAGATTCCGGCGCATGAAAGCCGAAAGCACCGCCACATGTGGTATCCGGCGCAAAAGTTCCAATCTTTTCCGGCACCGCACCGTGCGCGCCGCGAGTTCCCCGAAGAACCCCTCCCGCCACCGGCGCGGCGAAGTCGCCATCGCGCACACGCCGCAGCGCAGCAGAGAATAGGGGCGGCGGCAGTCGTGCCGTCCGAACGGGGTATAGCGGTAGGAACGCGGACAATAATAATCGTGGTCGTGCACGTAAAGCGCCAGACGGTCGCCCCGGAGTCCGATCAAGTGTTCCAGTTTCTCCGGATCGCCGATCCGGTGGATCACGGTGAGGTCGGTTTCCGGCAGTTCGTCCGGCGGAAACATCCGGTCGAAGTTCTCCGCAAAGCGTTCCGCGTCGCGGTCCGGGCGGTCGAAACTGCCGTACACCGTCATCCCGGCGCGCCGCAGCAGACCCGCCGTATGGAAGATGAAACGCTCGATGCCGCCGGCGAACCCCGCGCGCTCCGAGACGAACAATACTTTGAACTCAGCGGAAGTCATTTTTGACCTCCCGGTAAAAATCCGCCAGTCTGGCGGTTATCCCCGTCCACGAATAGCGTTCCGCCGCCTCGTGGCGGGCACGTTCCGCCATGCGCCGCGTTTCCGCCATGTCGCGGCGGCACGCATCGAGCGCCGTCACGATGCTTTCCGGCCGGTCCGGATCGCAGAAGCGCCCGTTTTCTCCCTCGCGGATCAGATATTGCAGCCCCCCGACGCGCGAAGCGACCACCGGCACGCCGGCGCTCCACGCCTCCAAAGCCGCGATGCCGAACGGCTCGTGCCGCGACGGCAGGACGAAAAAGTCCGTCGCCTTCAGCACCGCGGGCAGCAGATCGTCGTCTGCCGCCACCCCCGGCAGCCAGCACACCCGGTCGTCGATCCGGAGTTCCGCGATCGCGCGGCGCATCTCCTCCGCGTACCACTCGGCGCTCACCGGACCGACCAGCACCACGCCGACGTCCTCGCCGCGGTCGCGCATCATGGCGGCGGCCCGGAGCAGCGCCAGCTGATTCTTCTGATAGTCGATCCGGGCGATGCAGCTCAACAACAGCCTACCGGAGGGAATGCCGTATTTCACGCGGAAATCCCAGTCGACCGGGCGCGAAAGACGTTCGGGATCGATCCCGTTGGGCAGATAAAGCACCCGGCGCCCCGGATATTTGTCGCGCAGCAGTTTTTCCTCGTTGGCGCCGACGCAGATCAACGCATCCGCCTCCGCCGCGAGGTCGAAGCGCCGCCCCGCCAGACGGTCGAGGAGAGCGCCGTAACGCAGCGTATGCCGGGTGGGGCGCAGCATCTCGCGCAACTCCGCCTCGGGCACATCCAGACAGCCGCCGTGGAACGACACCACCGCCGGGACATGCCGCCGTTTCGCTTCGGCGAGCGCCGTCAGGGCGATCCGCCCCCCCGCGTGGATGTGGATCAGATCGCAGTCGTCGGTGCGCAGCGCCTTCGCCAGTCCCGGCGAGACCGGGCTGCCGCCCTTCTTGTCCAGCGCCCGCCGCGCCGAAGCGCCGAGCGGCCAGCAGGGGTAAAAGTAATCGAAACGCCGGATGCTGATCCCGTCGCGGACCTCGTCGACGGCGGCGGAACAGGCGCGCGTCGCGTAGATCACCGACTCCACGCCGTGATCGACAAGGTGTCTGGCGCTGTTCCAGACCACCGTTTCGGTACCGCCCCACTCCTCGAAGGCGAAGCGGCGCACCACATGGGCCACCTTAAGCGCTCCGATTTGCCCGGACATGATCGCGCCCGCCTTTCCAATGATAATATCTCTGAACGAAACGCCGCACCGGCGACAACGGAAGTTCGCACCAGCCCCCCGGACGCGGCGCAAGGAACGCGATGTCCCGCAGCACCTCCATCGCCCCCGAAGCCAGTTCTCTCCACAATGCCGGGACCCTGCCGAATATCACCGCATCGGCATCCCCCTCGCCGTAGAAGCGCCGCGCCAGTTCGCGGAGAGTGTAGTTGTGCGAATGCTCGACCCGCGCCGCGGACGCATAGACGATACGCAGCTGCCGGCGGTGCGCCCACTCCACGTCCTCGGAGTAGCGGAGCGTTTCATCGAAGGGATGGCGCAACAGATCGTCGCGCCGCGCCGCCGCCGTCGCCAGCGAAAAGAAAAAATGCCATTTCGCCGCCGTCTTCCCGTCGCCGAAGGCGCGCAGATTATCCTTGCGCACCAGATAATCCGCGTCCGGACGCGGCAGCTGGTTGCCGTAGACCGCGTCGGCGCGCCCCTCGTCGAGCGGTGAAGTCAGTTCCCGGAGCCAATGATCACCCTGCGGCACGGCGTCCGCGTTGTTGAAGACGACGATGTCGCCCCGGCTGTGGCGCACCATGTGGTTCAGCACCCGCCCCGGACGGTATTCCCCCTCCAGGCGCGGCAGCACGGTCACCTGCGGGAACGTTGCGACGATCTCCGGCGTGCGGTCGGTCGAGGCGTCGTCGCAGGAGATGACTTCGAACGACGGCGCATCCTGTTGAGCAAATATCGCCCGCAACGTCCCGCCGACGAAGGATTCGTCATTACGGGAGCGCATCAGTATGCTGACATGCGGGCACATGTGACACCGGCGCGAGGTTTCAGGGTTTCTGGTTGAAAGCCTCCAGCGCGGCTTCCACGGTATCGTAGATTTCGAAGATGCGGCAGACCTTGGTGATGTCGAAGACGATCCGCGGACGCGGCTGCAGGCATGCCAGCTTGATCGCCCCGCCGTTGGTGTTGACCCACTGCAGGATCGACACCAGCGCCCCCAGACCGGAGGAGTCGATGTGCACCATGCCCTTGAGGTCGAACACTATCTTCTTCGATTCGCGCAGACGGTCGAACATGGCGTCCTTGAACTCCTCGGAGCAGAAGGCGACCAACCGGCCCTCCAGCGAAACCTTCATCACGTCACCGACCGTCTCGAATTGGTATTCCATAAAAACGACTCCAAAATTATAACGTTTTGTGAATTGCAAACCTTGCGGCGATCTATCCCCGGATCGCCCGCCGCCTTCCGGTGCGACACGCCCCGGGCGCTGATGGCGGTATTACAGACCTATTATCCATATAATTTAGCATGATCGGGCGCGATTTTCAAGCGCCCCGCCGGATTATCGACCGGCGGACCGCCGCCCCGGATAAACCTCTTTTTGTCCTGTTTCGTTCCGGTTGAAAAAAAGCAATCCTCATGTATATTATATTTTCTGAATAATATACAGACGGGGCGATTCAGCCGCCGTGCCGGATAAAACGGGCAATCTTGCATAAGACGTTGAAAGATGGGAACATTGGAAGAAGGCAGCGACATTCTGGACCCCGCGTCCTACCAGACGTTCCGGGTGTTGCTGGCAAGTCATAACGAACTGGTGCGCCTGTCGTTGTCGAAATTTTTCGAGGGGTCCGAATTTTCGTTGTCCCTGGCATCCAACCGGCGCGAGGCGGTGGCGATACTCGAACGCGAGAACTTCGACATCGTCATCGCCAACATCGACACTCAGGCCAACGACGTGTTTCTGCTCCGCGAGGAGCTGCGGCGGAACCACAAAAAACTTCCGCTCTTGGTGATGACTCCGCTGTTCAATCTGTCGGATTCCAAGCTGCTGGGGCGCATCATCGAAGACCCCCATTCCTACTACATCCCGGAAAACGCGGACTGCAATTTCATGATGACCAAGCTCCGGCAGGTCATCAGTTCCTACCAGATGGTGAGCGCCGTCGAACAACTGCAGACACGCATCAACCGCAGCTGGCTCATCGCCAAGCAGCTGCAGCAGGCGATGCTGCCGCCGTGGGTCTACTTCGGGAAAAATTACGAGTTCAGTTTCTACTACCGTCCGTTCTCCAAGGTGAGCGGCGACCTCTTCGAGTGGCTGCCGCTCGGAGAAGATCAGGTGCTGTTCATCTTCGGCGACATTTCCGGTCACGGCACCCACTCCGCGCTGGCGATGACCGCGGTGCAGTCGTACCTCAAACAGATCATCCTGCTGGATCAGGACAAAGCCAGACAGCCGGCGAAGATCGCCGCCGACATCAACGATTTCTTCTGCACCCACCTGTGCAACATCGTGTACATGAGTTCGCTCATCGCCTACATCGACTTCAAGAACAACTATCTGTGCTACCAGAACGCGGGGTACGTCGACATCACCTGCGTCAACGCCGACACCGGGGAGTTCGAGGAAGTCAATCCCGAAAACCGCGGCAGTT
>CACZPY010000338.1 GCA_902783135.1 uncultured bacterium | reverse complement strand
CGGGGACGGGGTGCCGCCGGCATCGGACTCCCAATATAAATGGTTCTCGTTTTCGCCGCTCACCCCGGTGTAATTCCCGGAGAGCCCGATGCTGACCGATGCGGAAATGCTGATCCGCAGCCGCTCGAAATTCACCATCCGCGGGAGTGGATAATGCGGCCAGACGAGCCCCCCGCTGAAATATCCCGCCGCGACCATGTCGCCCAGGAGCATGAGCTTCACGTCGGCTTTGGTGTCGGGGTCTTTTGTCCGCCACGGACCGACGCCGTCGATGTTGCTGATTCCGATGCCGCGAACGCCGTCCGAAAGCAGCGGATCGCGACGGATCGCCTCAGGATTATTACCGACGACCATCGACGGCGCGATCGGCGCGAACGGAATGCCGAGGTGCGTGACCGTCACGGGCGAGACCTGATAATCTGCGACGGTTTCGGCGGTGATCTCGGTCGCGATCGCCGAAACACAGACCCAGCCGTACACCGGATGCTGATAGAGGAGCTTGCCAACGTTGAACTGGTACTTCGGCGGATAAAAAGCCAAGTCAGTCGAGTTCCAGTTTTTGTAGCTCACCCCGTCGCGAGTGCCGCTCACATACTGCGGCGTCTCGACCGGCTGCTGCTGAAAGACTTCGACCGTCGCGGTGCCGATCTGTTTGGTGCCCGCGTGAGCGAAGACGCCCTGACCGTCGATGACATACCGTTCGGAGCCCTTGGCGCAGAGGTGAATCGACGGCCAGTATTTCGGCGGCGTCTCGCCGTCGAGCCCGATTTCCGGCGTCGACCCCTTCACGGTCCACGGGATGACCATGTTCGTGTCGCAAGCGCAGTAGAGCCGCCAGCACTGCGTTACCTGACCGCCCGGAGCGCTGTCCTGATCGTGGGAGATGACGAACCACCAGCGGTTCCAGCCGATAACCTCCTCCCCGTTTTTGATCGCAATGCGCTGTTTGCGGAACCAGTATCCGGCGAGGTGAGTTTTGCCGGTCGGCGTGTACTCGACGTCGGTATTGACCGCCTGCGCCGCTTCAGGGTCATCATTGAGCCATGCGTCGTACCAGTCGATGTAATCGTCTTCGTCGTCTTCGGGTTGCAGCCAAACCGGCGCTTCATCCCACTCGCCCTCGCGGTATTGCCACACATCGTAAGGCGTGGCGGAAACGATATGCTCGGCGAAATCATTGGTATTGTCGATCTCGGAATAGGTCACGGAAAAACGATCGTCCGGCACGGCGCGGACGTCGTGCGGGATGAGCAGTATCGGATCACCGGGAAGCGGTGTCTTCGCGCGGACCGAGATGATGATGATCCCGTTGTTGTCGCCCGCCGGAAACTCCGAACTGTGCGTGCCGCCGCCGCCCGAACCCGGCGCGCCGATCGCGTTGGAGGCGCACCACACGTGCGCCAGGTACAGCCCCGGCCGCACCGCCGTGCCGTGGATCCGCACCCCGGCGGTATAGGTCTCGTTGAGCTTCGTGGCCGTGTAGGTGTCGGCCAGCAGGCCCGAAGTGGCGCCCGTCGGCGAAATTATCTCACCGCCGATCTTCGAGTCGGGGAAGCCGCAGCCGTAGCTGTCGCCCACCGGTTCGTGAACGTTGCAATACACCCAATCCATGTGGAAATCCCACTTCACGGTCTCGCCAACGTAGCATTCGCAAAAACAATTCCAGTAATTCACCGAAAACGGGAGGTCCTTCGGCATCACGACGATCTGGACCGGGAACGAGAAGGTTCCGCCGCGCAAAATGAGCTCGTCGTTTTCGTTGAAAACGTCGCTCGTGGTAATGGAAAACGTAACTTTCGTGTGGAACGTCACCTGCTCGGCGGCTCCGTCGTTGCTGCCAGGACCGACCATCACCAGCCACCAGTAGATATTGCCGTTGGTCTCAAGGTCGGCCCAGAAATAAAGCTTGGAGGTGGCGTCGTTTTTGACGATATTGTAACTGAGCGCGCCCGCCGGGATGTCGCTCACGGTCGGCGAGCCGGGGATGTCCGCCCGCGGCACGACCGTCCGGCTGCCGATGGTCAGCGACGTGACGCTCCCGGCGCGGAGGCTCACCTGTGGCGACGTCGGTATTATCTTGAGAATATAATCATGCGGAAACCCGATCGTTCCGGGCTCGTATCGGGAATACGAGACGATCACGTCGCCGGTAAGCGTCGGCAGATTGAAGGGGACCTCGTCCATGTTCTCACGTCACAGGTAGGGGTTGATATATCCGAGCAGCGCGCCGCCGGAGT
>CACZPY010000337.1 GCA_902783135.1 uncultured bacterium | reverse complement strand
GCCGACTGGGTACGCGGAGTGGTGCGGTTGATCTCGTCGGCGAGAACGAGATTCGCCAGAAGCGGTCCCGGCGAAAATTCAAGGTGCGGAGTCCCGTGTTCATCCTCGACGAGCTGCATCGCGCCCGTGATGTCCGCGGGCATCAGATCCGGGGTGAACTGGATGCGCGAGAATTTGAGCGTCAGCGCCTCGGCGAGCGCGCGCGCCAGCAGCGTCTTGCCCAGCCCCGGCACCCCTTCCAGAAGAACGTGCCCGCCGCAGGCGACCGCCGCCAGAAGATCGGTCACCACTTCGTCGTGGCCGACGAAAACTTTGGCGAGTTCCCCCCGCAAGTCGGTGAAGTGCCGCTGAAAACGCCCGATCTCTTCGGGCATTTCGACAGAATTCTCATCCATGATCACTTCGCCTCCTTCCGCAGCAGTTCCCGGGTCGATCCGATCGCGCCGCGGCTGCTGTAAGTCGCTCCCGTCACGCCGTCGAGCTCCAGTTCGGCGGCCTCATTGACCGGGAAGCCGCTCCAATTGTCGAAAAGCCCTCCCTCGATCAGGCGCTGCCAGAAGCGGGCGTCCTCGCGGTTCGGCAGCGGACGGACGGTGACGACCCGCCCCTTCGGATTGACGAACACCATGACCGGCACGGGACCGCGAAACCCCTTCTTTCCCGCCTCGAACGGATATGTGAAGCGGACATGACCGAGCGACGTGCCGTCGGCGGTGCTCAAACGGGCGATGCCGTCGCCCGCGAATTCGATCCGGTCGGCGTTTTTGACGCACTTGCGGATCTCGGAGACGATCACGGCGCGCTCCGTATCCGGGAGACTTGCGCCGGAGGTGAACAATATCGCCGCCGCCGCGATGGGGAGAAAAAATCTTTTCATTTCTTATCCTCTATTTATTTTATGGTGTTTCTAAAATCGGTTCGGAAGCGTCTTTCGCAGCTGCGAAGTGAAGCCGGGGTGTCTTACCGGAGGCTCCGGGGCGCGCGTACCGGGATTTTCGCCCGACATCGTACCGGGAACGGCGTCGGCGGCTCCGCGCGACCGCCCCGGCGTCACCGCATCGGAGCCGCTGCCCAGTTTCCCCGCGACCGAATCCGGCAACGGTATCACCGGCACCGCCGTACCCGTCCCCCGCGCCTTCTTGGCTCCGGTCTCGCCGCCCCGCCCGTCGCCGGGTTTGTCGCCGTGCTCCTCCTTGGTCGAAGCGTCCCGACCGGCGGGGGGATCGGTGTCGAAGGCGGTCAGGCGGCAGCTGTCCTGCGGAGTCTCCGCCCGGCGTTTGGCGGCGGAGCGTTTTCGGGAACTGCGTTTTTCCGCCCGGTGCGACTCGCCGACGGAAGCGCCGTCATCGGCCTCCCGGTCCGCGTCTTCACCGGCATCGGCAGCGCCCGCGCCGGATGCGGCGGCGCTTCTCATGTTTTTCCGCGCTTCGCTTTCGGCGTCATGCTCGGCTTCTCCGATCCCGGATGGAGACGTTTCCGCCGGATCTTGGTCGCCGGAACCGTCACCGGACGCCGTCGCCGCCGCATCGTCGCTCCGTGCGGCGGAATTTGTTGCCGACTTGCCGTTTGAGGCCGCGGTGCGCGGCGCGTTTTCGGAGGCGGAGCGGGGAGACGCCGCCTCGCGTTCCGCCGGGATCGCCGCGGACGCATCGGTCATGTTCGCCTCGGAACGCTCGTTTTCCGTCGCTCCGTTTGCCGCGATGAAGCCGCCGGGGAGGAGAAAAAACACCAGCGCCGCCAGAAACGACCCACCGGCGCTTTTCCACGGCAGCGGTGAAACCGCGTTGCGGGGCCGGCGGTCCGGAACGGCAAGACGTCCCCGCGCGTATATATAGGAGTCGAAGGTCCCCTCCGGGGCTTTTCGATACAACTCCAACGCACTGACTACCGGGGCCTTGCCGTCGTGACCGAGATCGGCGAGTTGCGCGCAGCGCTCAAGTCGCCACGGCGCTTCGAGAAGCCACAGCACCGCGAACACGATGACCGCGACCGGCAGCGCGACAAACAGCGGCGGTACTCCGCGCCGCGCCGCCGCCAGCGTCGCCGCCGTCAGGAAAGGGAGAAACAGAAAGCTCCGC
This sequence comes from uncultured bacterium, assembly GCA_902783135.1. Classification (GTDB taxonomy): domain Bacteria; phylum Verrucomicrobiota; class Lentisphaeria; order Victivallales; family Victivallaceae; genus UBA1784. Next base: position 971 of record CACZPY010000337.1, on the reverse strand, counting down.
GCCAACGCCGACACGGTATGACGCCACAGCATCCGAAGCCGGAATTTTTCCAGCCGGGAGATGAACTCCCGCCGTGCCGGATCTGACTTTTTTCGACTGTTATCCATACTTGCACCGGCGAATAATATAGCATCGGCAAAAAAATAGTCAAGACTTATCTTAGAATAAACTAATAAGATTTCAGGTTGCGATTCCGGCGCTTATGGCGAAGGCTCGACATCGGAAATCGACCCAAAAAAAACCACCTTGCGCCAAAACCGTCGCCAAAAAAAACAAATAAATTAGTTGCATTTAATTTAAAGGCGTGTTAAATTATGTCGGCGACAGGTTCCGGAAAGCGATCCGGGCTGAACGGCAACTCGAGTTCGGACAGGAGATCATGGCAAAACAGCGTAAGAGTGACACGGCAAGGAAACTGTCGCCGCGCCGCAGCTTCACGTTGATCGAGCTGCTGATCGTCATCGCCATCATCGCCATCCTCGCAGCGCTGCTGATGCCCGCATTGGAACGGGTGCGATCCAGAGCGCGCTACTCGAGCTGCGTATCCAACTTCAAACAGATATCCTACGGCTACACGATGTACCGCGACGACCACCGGGGCGTGCCGCCGTCCGGGGCGATCCTGGGCTGGGAGGGCGCGAACATCGCCATCCGCCACGTCAGGGGCTACGACGACAAGCGGGGCGGCGGACCGGAAAAATACGGCATGCCGAGCGCGTTGTGGCGCTACATCCCCAACGACCGGACGATATGGGAGTGCCCCTCCTACAAGCAGATCGTCCAAGTCTCCTACTACGCCAATTTGACCCAGCTCAACAAGATCGCGCGCGGCCGGGAAAAGGTCTGGTCGGAGCAGCGGGGATGCTATCTGCAGGTCAATGCGGCAAACGTGAACATCTACCGCGAAATCGGATCGCTCGCGGTGATGGGCGAAAACAATTACCGGGAACATGGCTACAGGACCGGCGTCT
>CACZPY010000336.1 GCA_902783135.1 uncultured bacterium | reverse complement strand
TGGAAAAGCGTTCCAGACCGATGACGGCGACGACCAGCATCGTGGTGAAGATCGCTCCGATCGGCATCATCACGCTGTTGCTGATGAAGTCCAGCGAGTCGAGGATGTCCATGTCGCGGCAGGCGGCGATGAATCCGAGCGGGCGGACCTTCTTGAAGACGCTGTACCCGAGGATGGTGATGCTGCCCACGGCGAGGATCTCGACCACGCCGATCACGATCGATCTGGTGCGGCTGATATGGAGTTCCTGACTGATGGTCTGCACATTGGTCTCCAGCAGCGACAGCGCCGAGGTCGCCGCCGCGAAGAGCACGAAGAAGAAGAACGCCGCGCCGATCAACTGCCCGCCGGGGAAGTTCGCAAAGACCTGCGGCATCGTGATGAACACCAATCCGACCCCGGCGTTTTCGGCGGCCTGGCGTCCTCCGAAGGCGACGACCGCCGGGATGATCATGAGTCCGGAAATGAACGCCACGGCGGTATCGAACAGCTCGACCTGATTCACGTTGGATACGAGGTCGTCGCGGCGGCGCATGTAGGAGCCGTAGGTGATCATGATCCCCATCGCGATCGACAGCGAGAAGAACAATTGCCCCATCGCCGCGACGACCGTCATGTAGCCGAACTTGGACCAGTCCGGCGTCAGATAGTAGCGGAAGCCGTCGCCGGCATCGGGCAGGAAGGCGCAGTAGACGCTCAGGGCGAGGATCAGCACCAGCAGCACGGGCATCAGTATCTTGTTGAAGCGCTCCACCCCCCGGCGCACGCCGAAGGCGATCACCGCCACCATCAGCGCGACGAAGATCGCGAAATACCCGAGCGGCGACCACGTCGACGAGATGAACTCCGTGAAATACTGCTGCGACGCCGCGGGCAGTTCCTTGCGGAAAGCGGAAACGTCGGTGGTCAGCATCATCACGACGTACTTGGTGATCCAGCCGCCGATCACGCAGTAATAGGGGACGATGATCAACGGGACGAGCGAGTTGATGTAGCCGCCGATCCGCAGCGATCCCAAGAATGATTTTTTGCCTTCGCAGAGGTCGCGGAAGGCTCCGATCGGACCCTTGCCGGTCATGCGACCGATGGTGTTCTCGGCGATCAGCAGCGCGTAGCCGAAGGTCAGCGCCAACATCAGATAGGTCAGCAGAAAGATCCCGCCGCCGTACTTCGCCGTGAGGTACGGAAAACGCCAGATGTTGCCGAGTCCCACGGCGGAGCCCGCCGCCGCGAGGACATAACCCACTTTCCCGGTAAAACGTTCCTTCTTCATAGTGCTCCGGATATTCGATCTGCCGATGATGTTCCTTATTAATTAAAATATCATTGACGGCGCGCAAATGCAATTCGGGGGAGCGGCAAATCCGTCGTCCGCGGCTTGACTTTGCGGCGCTCCGGTGGTATTTTTCGTCGTGCCTCCGGCGTCGCGGACGGCGGCGGATCTGAAACGAATCATAAACGGTACGGGAAAAATGGTAAAGCACATAATATTGTGGCAGCTCAAGGAAGACGTCGCGGACAAAGCGGCGGTCAAGGCGGGGATCAAGGCGGGATTGGAAGGTCTGAAGGGGCGCATCCCCGGTTTGCTCGACATCCGTGTCCGCACGGAAGGTCTGACGAGTTCCAACGCCGACGTGATGCTGGATTCCTCCTTCGCCGACGCGGCGTCGCTCAAGGGCTACGCCGTCCACCCCGAACACGTCAGGGTCGCCGACACGAAGGTCCGCCCCTTCACCAAAACGCGGCTGTGCCTGGATTTCGAGGAGTGATCCCCGCACGGGCTCAGACCAATCCCGCCTCCCGGATCAGCCGGCGGTAGACCTCCTCGCCGAGGGCGAAGCGGAATACGGTGAACGAGGCCAGCATCGTGCCCATCACTCCGGGCACGAGCGCACTGTGCCCCGCTATGAAGAAGTTGCGCACCGGCAGCCGCCCGCAGAGCCGCGACTGCCCGCAGATGTTGCGCACCCCGTAGGCGCTGCCCGTCGGCGGATCGTAGTCGCGGCAGGTGAGCGGGGTCCCCGCCGCCGCTGGGTGCAGACGCCCCCTGAGTTCGGGGCAGATCTGCGTGAGATCGTCGGCGATCTCCTCCGTGATGCGCGCCTTGAACTCCTGATAGCGCCGGTCGTCCCGCCGTCCGGCGCGGGTCGCCGGAGCCTCCGGAACGCCCGGCGGCATGGTGCGGAACGCCGCCACCGTGGAGCGCATCCGCCCCTGCGCATCGGCTTCGCGCCCGAGCAGATAGCCGGTGCTGTAGGCGTTTTCTCCCCGCAATATGGCGTCTATATCGTTGTGCGAAAGCAGCGAGACCAGTCCCGGAGTCAGTTCCGCTTCGTCGTCCACCGTGTAGTACGAGCAGAAGAAACTCGTCGAATCCTGCTGCCGCCGGAGACGGCGGCACAGCGACGGAGTGAACGCCCGTTCCGGCAGAACGTCCTGCACCGCGAGCGGGTGAACGGCGAAAAACACCTGATCCACTTCGAGATCGGTCCCGTCGCTCAAGTGCGCCAAATGGCACTCGCCGTTGCCGTCCATATCGTCGAAACGCCGCAGCGACGTCCCGGTGCGGATCGTGATGCCGAGTTTCGCCGCTTCGCGCTTGAAGGCGGCGATAATCGGATCGCCGCCGCCGAAGGGACGCGCGAGATCGTCGTAGAGCGCAAAAGCCACGCGGGCGTGGAAGGTCATCGTCGCTTCGCAGGGCAGCGATCCGTGGCACATCGCAACGCTGCCCGCAGCAGCGGACGCCGTCGACCTGAGAGCGATGGAGTCGCAGAAATCCCGGACCGTGATCATGTCGTAACGTGAGATCTCCAATTTCGGCGGCGTGATATCGCTCAAATCGCGCATCGGCGTATCCCGCCATATCTCCCGGAGCGCTTCGAACAGCCGGTGCAGCGCCGCGGCGTCGCCGGGGAAGTGCCTGCAGAACGCTTCTTCGGCGCCGCGGTATCCGCAGCGGGCGGGGACGGTCAGATCGTCGCCGCTCTGCCGCAGTACGATACGGTTGGCTATGGCGTCGGCGCGCGCGGCATCGTCCATGCCCAGCACCCGCATCATCTGCGGCATGATGTTGGTGTAGCCGCCGGAAAAGTGGTAGCCGGTATCGAAGCGAACGCCGTTTCTCGTGAACCGCCGCAGATAGCCGCCGATCTCCGGTTGGCTTTCGATCAGCGTGACCCTGCGGCCCGCGCGGGCGAGCAGCAGCGCAAGGGTCAGACCGCCGGCGCCGGAGCCGACGACCGCGGTTTGCTTTTTGTCCGTCATATGACCAATCCGCCGTTGACCGCGATCACCTGCCCGTGGATGTAGGTGCTGTCGGGGCCGCAGAGGAAACTCACGACCCCCGCCACCTCCGCCGCGCTGCCGAAGCGCCGCAGCGGGATCAGCGGCAGCATCATGTCTTTGGGGAGGTCCTTCGTCATTTCGGTATCGATGACTCCCGGGGCGACGGCGTTGACCAGCACCCCCTTGCGGCCGACTTCGCGGGCGAGCGCCTTGACCGCGCCGATCAGTCCCGCCTTGGAGGCGGAGTAATTCACCTGTCCCGCCTGACCGGTCTGCCCCGAGGCGGAACTGATCGCCACGATCCGCCCGCCGCGTTTGGCGAGCATGCCGAAGACGAGCGGCTGCACGGTGTTGTAGAAGCCTTTGAGATTGGTGTCCAGCACGTCGTCCCACTGCTCGCCGTCCATGAAGACGAAGAGGTTGTCCTTGGCGATGCCGGAGTTGTAGACGACCGCGTCGGGGGCGCGGTCGGCGAATTCGGCGTCAAGGATGCGGCGGGCGCCGTCGCGGTCGCGGACGTCGAGTTCCAGTATCCGGCAATTCCCCCCGGCGCGCCGCACTTCGTCGAGCAAGGCTTCCGCCTCCGCGCCGCGCTTCCGGCAACTCGGCACCACGTCGAAGCCGTCCCGCGCCAACCGGAGCGTGATCTCCCGTCCGATGCCCCGGCAGCCGCCGATTATCAATGCGGTGCGATTTTTTTCGTTCATCATCGTCCTTCCCATCTTTTGAATATCAACGCGGCGTTGTGGCCGCCGAACCCCAGGGCGTCGATCAGCACCATCGCAGGATCGATCTTCGCCGCTTTTCCGGGGTTCACGTCGAGTGCGCACTCCGGATCGGGCGTCGTGTAATTGATCGTCGGCGGCAGTATCCCGGTCTCCAAGGTCCGCACCGCCGCGATCGCGGCGAGCGCTCCCGACGCCGAAAGCGCGTGGCCGATCATGCTCTTTATGGCGCTGACCCGGATCCCCGGCAGTGCGTCGCCGAAGACCGCGGCGAGCGTCTTCGCTTCGACCCGGTCGTTGGCGACCGTGCCGGTGCCGTGGGCGTAGACCGCGCCCACCTCGGAGGGAAGGGCGCCCGCCGTTTCCAACGCGCGGCGTATCGCATACGCCAACCCCGCACCCGAGGGATCGGGGGCGGTGATGTGGGTGGCGTCGCAGCTGGCGCCGTAGCCGGCGACTTCGGCGAGGATCTCCGCGCCGCGTTTCCGGGCGTGTTCCAGTTCCTCCAGCACCAATGCGCCCGCCCCCTCCGCCAGCACGAAGCCGTCGCGGTTCAGATCGAAGGGGCGGCAGGCGCGCTCGGGGGCGGTGGAACGGCTCAGCGCCGTGAGAGAATTGAAGCCGCTCGTCAGCAGCCGCGTCAGACAGGCTTCGGTGCCGCCTGCGAGCATCAACTCGGCGTCGCCGCGCCGGATCATCCACCAGCTTTCGCCGATCGCGTGGGCGCCGGAGGCGCACGCCGACACCGGGTTGAAATTGGGTCCGCGCAGTCCCCAGCGGATCGCCAGCATGCCGCCCGCGGCGTTGGAGATGTACTTGGGCACGAAGAATGGGGATATCCCGTCGGGACCGCGCCGGGCGAGCGTTTCGGCGTTTTGATCGTACTCTTCGACGCCGCCCGCGGCGTTGGCAAAGAGCACGCCGAAGCGGAACGGGTCGCCGCCGCGTTTTTCGGGGTCGCGTTCGAGGCGCGCCATCGCCATTGCTTCGCTGGCGGCGCCGATCGCGAATTTGGTGTTGCGCGACATCCGCCGCGCCTCCTTGCCGGTCACGTCCGTGAGGACGAAGTCGCGCACCTCGCCGACCGGACAGGAGAGTCCAGCCGGGTCGAAGAGGGTGATTTTGCCGATGCCGCTGCGCCCCGAAACGAGGCTTTCCCACAATTCCGGCACGCTGTTCCCGGCGCAGGACACGGCGCCGAGCCCGGTCACGACCACGCGGCGTTCCATCATTTCGCCTCCGGCTGCGGGGCGAGGATCCCCTGTTCGCGCAGGAATTTTATCATCTCCAGCGACCACTTGGCGGTCTCGGGGTACTTTTCGGCTTCGGAGGGCGACAAGAGCCCCATGCCGTGCGGTCCGCGTTCGTACAGGATGAAGCGGTGCGGTATATTTTTGCGAAGCAACGCGATCTCGAGCATCCTCGAGTTTTCCGGATCGACGGTGCGGTCCTCCCGGGTCGTCCACAGAAAAACCGGCGGACAGTCGTCCGGTATCTGCTGTTCCAGCGACAGTTCCCTTTGGAGCTCCGAAGACGGCGTGTCGCCGATCAGATTGCTGCGGCTGAGTTTGTGGGCGCGTTCGCCCTCCATGGTGACCACGGGGTAACATAAGATCGCGAAGTCCGGGCGGGCGGACAGCCGCTCCACGGGATCCGCGGCGCGGGGATCGGGGCGGTTGTCGCATACGATGGCGAGCCCCGCCAGATGACCTCCCGCCGAGGAACCCATCACGCCGATCTTATGCGGGTCGATCCCCAACTGCGGGGCGTAACAGCGCGTCAGGCGGATCGCTCGCTGTGCGGCGTTGAGCATATCCGGGTGACGGCGGAAGTGCCCGAAGAGCGATCCGAGCGGATACTTGACGACGATCCCGGCGATGCCGTAGCGGTTCAGAAAACGGGCGTAGTCGTTGCCCTCCTTGTCGATGGCGAGCACCCCGTAGGCGCCGCCGGGGAAGATCACCGCCGCCGGCACCGGACGCGGCACGGAGTCGGGCGGCAGATGGATGCGCATACAACTGAAATCGTCGCCGTCGCTCAACTGGTAGTAACCGGCGTCGCCGGGACGGACTTGGGGGATCTCTCCGCACGGATGCTCCGGCGAGACCATGAGGAAACACCCGGACAGCAAAAACATCACCCCGCCGCCGGCGATCATGCGCGGCAACCGGCGGGGTGCGGCTCGAATGATTACGCGCTTTAAGGCGTTGATCAAGATTCGGATGCCGAATTACTTGAAGAGGTTCTTGGTGTCGCGCGCGACGTCCTTGCTCCACTTTTCGGTCTTCTCGGCGCCCTTGACGAAGCCGCTCTTCTGCGATTCGTTGTAGCAGTACCACGCGACGGCTCCGGCGGCGGCGATGACGACGACGATGATGATGCTGACAAGGGTCTTTTTCTTCATGATTTCACCTTTCCCCGGCCTGTGACCGATTGTTTTACGCCGTCACGACAGATGCTCCGCATCGCGGGCGGCATGGACTTTAACACGATATGATAATAATGTACAATACTTCGGCGCGGATTGCAAATCTTCACCGTCAAAAATGGGTTTTCGGGGGGGATGTTACGACCTCCACGACGGCGGCTTCACTCCTGCGAGTATCGTGCGGGAGCCGGAGTCGGCGGAACCGAGTTGCGCGATCAGCGACTTCGGGATGCCGCAGGGCAGACACCGGTCGTCGTTTCCTGTTTCCGCCGCGATCTCCAGCGTGCCCAGGCGGTTTTCCGCCGGATCGGCGGCGAGCAGCAGCGCGCAAGCCCCTTCGGCGGCGGCGGGGATCCCGTCGCGGCGCAGCGTTTCCACCGCGCGCGAGATCGGACTTCCCTCGTCGGCGGCGACGATCAGCACCCGTCGGCAGACTTCTTCCGAGAGCAGCACCTGCGCCAGATCCGCCGCTTCGCGGAAGGGGTCGTCGAACCCGACCAGCGCGAAGGTCGGTCCGTGGATGTGGTGCGCCGCGCTGATATAGGATGCCGCCGCGTTGATCACCGAGTGCGAAAAACCCGTCGGCAGTATCTCCTCCTCGGGATAGTCCAATATGTCGTCGATCACCCGGCAGGTGGTCGAGGCGGGACCGTAACCGGTGACCGTGATGAGTGCGGTATCGGCTCCGCCGGGGAGGGGGGCGAGCCGTTCCGCCGCCGCCAGCGCCAGTTGGGTCAGCCGGTCGGGACGGCGCAGCGCGTACTTGCGGCAGAGCGCGACGAGTTCCTCCTTATCCGGGACATGGGGCGTGAGGAATGCGAATCCGGCGATATACGATTTTCCGATCCCGATATCCGGAACCTCAGGTCGGCATTTGCGGAGCGCGAGCGCGGTGTTCGAGCCGCCGAAGGCGAGCGAGGTCGAAACGGCGGCATTCCCGGTTACGGACACGCTTTCCGGAAGCGGCGGCACCGGCACTTCCGGATCGGGGTGTTCGCAGCGGCGTCCGGCGGCGGCGCGGCGCTCTGCGAGCATGAGGCACGAGAATATCGCTTCGATCGCCCCCGCCGCACCGAGGGTGTGCCCGGTGAGCGCCTTGGTCGACTGGTAGCGCACCTTGCCGCCGAATACCCGTGCCAGCACCGCGCCTTCGACGCGGTCGTTGACCGGTGTTCCCGTGCCGTGGGCGTTCACGAATTCGATATCGTTTGGCGTCAGTTCCGCCTGTTCGAGGGCGAGGCGTATCGCCCGCTCCAGTTCCTTTCCGGAACTTTCCGGCTGGGTGATGTGGAAACCGTCGGCGGTCTTGCCCGCGCCGCCGAGTTCGTATTCCGCTTTGACGCCGCGCGCGGCGGCGTGCTCCGGCGCTTCGAGGATCAGTACTCCGGCGGCGTCGCCGAGGTTCAGCCCCGAACGCTCCGCGTCGAAGGGGCGGCAGGGCGCGCCGGAGCAGACGCGCAGCGCGTTGAAGCCGTTGAAGGCGACTTTGCTCACCGAGTCGCAGCCGCCCGCGATCACGAGGTCGCAGCGTCCGGTGCGCAGCCACTCCAGCGCGATCATCAGCGCGTCCGCACCGGAGGCGCAGGCGTTGGAGACCGTGACCGCCGGTCCGGTCGTGCCGAGAAGCCGCCGCAGATACTCGGCGGGCATCCGCGTCACATAGGGCAGCGAGGGGGAAAGGTCGCTCAGATCGCCCTTGCGGATGCGGTCGTAGCAGGGGATGTTGTCCAACTGGCACGCCACGGTGGTGCCGACGGCGATTCCGACGCGCCGCGCGCGCAGTTCATCGCGTGAGATCTTCGCATTCGTCAGCGCCTCGTCGAGGGCGTGCAGCAGGAACCGCACCGGCAGACCGGTGCCCGCTTCCGCCGCGACGTCGGGTTCCGGGATCTCGAAGACCGGCAGATCCAGTTTCGTTTCGAAGCGGCCCGGCACCCGGGGCGTCGGCGTCGCCGGGGCGTACAGGGCGCTCCGGGTGACTGTCGTCCCGTCGCCGAGCGCCGAGACGACGCCCATTCCGCTGATTCCGGCGCGTGACATGGTCAAGACCTCATTTGGTGCGGTTGGCCATGATGAAGTCCGCGAGCGTGGCGAAGGTCGCGAAGATCTCGCGCCGGTTCTCCACCGCGGACTGCGGGATACCGTACTTGCGCTGCATCATGATCACGATCTCGACCGCGTCCAACGAGTCCAGCCCCAACCCCTCCTTGAAGAGCGGTTCTTCGTCCTTGACGTCGTCGGCGGTCTTGTCCATCAGCTGCAGCCAGTCGACGAGGTTTTCCTTGAGTTCCCTGCGGAAAGCGCTCACATCTTCGTTCATTGGTCATTCCCTTTTATTTGGTGTTTCGAGAACATTCGATCTGTCTTCTCCGGTGCCGCCGAAGCGGAACACCCGGTAGGGGTTGCGCCGGGCGGCGTCCTCCAGCAGTTTGACGTACTGCGCCGCCGCCGGAGCGAGATCCGCCGCGCGGAGCCGGTGCCCCGGAGAATCCGGGAGCGGCACGGGCGGATAGTAGCGGATCACGATCCGCTGCGGATCTTCCCGGAGCTCGGTCAAAACCGGGATCGCCGGCACGTTGTTGCGCGCCGCGAGCATCCAAGGCGACAGCGGAACGGCGATCCTGCCGCCCAGATATTCCGCTTCGACCGCCGCCGTGCCGGGGACCGGCCGGTCGCCCATGAGGATCACCGCTTCGCCGCGTTCCAGCGCGGCGCTCGCTTCGACGAGACCGCCGGAAAAACCTTCGGTCGAGATCACGTTGAAGCCGGTTTTGTCTTTCAGCGCCAGATATTTGTCCGCTCCGATCGCGCGGTCGGAGTGCGCCATGATGTTGATGCGCCTCCCGGAACAGTGGTTCATGAGTTCCATCGCCGCCTGCCAGCAGTCGTAGTGGGCGAGGACGATCACCGCCCCGCCGTTTTCGGGGAGGAAGCGGCGGTCCTCCTCCTCGATCGGCAGCGCTTTGCCGATGCCCATGCGGTACGAGACGATCAGCATTTTGGCGAGTTCGTTCAGGAGTTTGTGGAAGTGCCGCCGGAGCCGCCGCTCCGAATCCGCGTCCTCCGGAAAACGCAGTTTCAGATAATCCGCCGTAGCCGCGAAGGCGCGGCGGTCGAAGCGGGCGTAGAACCACGTCACGATCCGGCTGGACCACAGCGCGAAACCGAAGGTCCCGCAGTGCAGAAGCACCCGGAAGAATCCGATGCCGAAGCGGTTGCCGCGGCTGGCGTTGAGGGGTTGCGGTGTGCTCATGCGCGTTCCCTCCGCGCGCGGACGGCGGATGCCGCCGCGTAGACTGCGATCCACGCTGCGACCGCGAACAACGGCGCGAGCAGCAGACTGCCCAGCAGCCATTCGTACAGCCGCAGATGGAGTTCGCCGAGGCAGTCGCGCAGCGTGAACGTGGTCCAGAACCTGCCGTGACGCATGAAGTATCCGGTCTCGATGCACAGGAACGGCGACAATGGCGGCATGAAGAGATTCTGGATCGTCAGCGCCATCACCTTGTTGAGCTTCAGCCGGATGCAGACGTACAGTATCACCGCCATGTGGATGCCCACCAGCGGCAGCACCGCGAGGAACGTGCCGACCGCGGCGCTGGCGGCGAGCCCCGCCGGATCGGCGTTTTCCCGGAGCAGACGACGCAGAAATGCGACGGGGTGCAGCAGTTCCCCCCAGCCGCATGCCGGGGCGGACGATCTGACCAACTTGCGGTGCGGCACGGGGAGCAGCTGCCGGGTCACGAGGCAAGTGTGGAGCAAGGTCAACCGCAGATTGTCCCGCCACGGGTCGAAGTGGCTGATCCGGCCTCCGGGCGGGGTGTAACTTACGGGGATGTCCAGCTCGACGAGCGAATATCCGCTCCACAACAGTTTCACCAGCGCCTCGATCTCGAAGTTGTAGCGGCGGCAGCGGAAGCGCAACGCGGTCAGTCCGGAAACGGGATATGCCCGGAACCCGCTCTGGGTGTCGGAACATTTGACCCCGGTCTCGAGGCGGCACCAGAAGTTGGAAAAGCCCCGTCCGAAGCGGCTCGCGCGCGGCACCTCCGCCGCGTGCGCGAAGTCGCGGCAGCCGACGACGACGGCGTCGGGATGTTCTTTGATCGCGGCGACGAAGCGCGGCAACACTTCCGGGTCGTGCTGACCGTCCGCGTCGATCACGATCATGTGGGTCACGCCGTCGGCGGCGAGTTCCCGCGCCGCCGTGAGCAGCGCCGCTCCCTTGCCGCGGTTGCGGTCGTGGCGGAGCAGCCGGACGCCCAGCGCGGCGAGATTTTCCGCGAAACCCTCCGGTACGGCGCCGCTGCCGTCGTCGATCACCCGGACGTCCTCCAAGTGGCGGCGCGCCCCGGCGGCGACCGTCAGCACGGTGCCGAAGTGGTTGTAGTGCGGTATGACGCAGGCGATCTTCATCGTTCCTCCAGCGCGGCAAAGACCGCGTTCAAGCGGGGTCGATCGTGCAGGGGGGCACCGGGCAGCCGGGTGTCCGTCAGCATCATGCAGACGCTGTCCCCGGTGACTTCGCCGCAGAGATAACGCCCCGCCGGAGCCGCCGCGAGGAGCTCCCACAACCGCCCCGTCGAGGGCGCGGTGCGGAAATAGGCGACGCCGCCCCGGCAGCCGAGGGCGATCGCGGCTTCGCAGTAGGGGATCGTCGGCAAGGTCGCCACGAACAATCCGCCCCGTCCCGCTTCGCGCCCGCATTCGAGGTAGTCGTTCCAGTAGTTCAGATTTTCCGCCGTGCATCCGTCTCCGTTCCAGCCGACGACTCCGGCGTCGGCGAGTTGTCCGCCGCCCGCGTCCCACGCGGTCAGCAGCGCCGTGAGCGTCACCCGGCGCACGGTCGCTCCGCCGCGCCCGAAGTCGTTGAGGTCGCAATGGGGCATGTCGGGGCGGCGCGTCAGCGCCAGCCGCGCCGCGTTGAGGTCGGCGAAGGCGCCGAAGCGCCCGCGCCGGTGCAACGTGCGGAACTCCGAAGTTCCGGTCATAAGTGCCGCGCCCGCGATCTTCATAGCGCCTCCAGTGCCACGGCGCTGTTGATGCCGCCGAAACCGACGTTGAGCGACAATATCCGCGCGCCGCCGGTCCGGCGCGCCGTCGTTGCGACGTTCGCTCCCGGCATCGGAGTGCGCAGTCCCGCCTGCGGCGGCAGCATCCGCCGCCGCGCGAATTCCAGACCGAGGGCGATCTGCAGTACCCCGGTCGCTCCGAGGGTGTGGCCGCAGTTCCCCTTGAGCGAGAACAGGGGCGGAGTGTGTCCGTCAAAGAGCGCTCCGAGGGCGGCGATCTCCGCCTGATCGTTGTAGACGGTGCCGGTGCCGTGACCGATCACCGCGTCGGGCGGGTTTTCTCCCATCGCCGCGCGGCAGGCGGCGGCGAGCATTCTGCCGGAAAGGTCGGGCGAAGTGATGTGCGCGGCATCGCAATTTTCCGCCGCGCCGGTGATTTTTCCCATCCCCGGATCGTCGCCGCCCAACAGCAGCGCGGCGACGCTCTCGCCGAGGGTCAGCCCGTCGCGCTCCGCGTCATAGGGGCGGCAGACCGTGCGCGACAATGCGCCGAGCGCGGCGAATCCGGTCGTCACGAATTCGCTCGCGATATCGCCGCCGACGACCAGCGCATGGCGGCAAGTTCCGCATCGCAGTTCGCGCATCGCCAGCGCCGCCGCCGTCTGACCCGAAGCGCAGGCGGCGGATACCAAGGTGCCGCCGGATATCCCGAATATCCGCTCCGCCATGAGCAGGAACTCCCGTGCGGTGTCGATCTCCGCGCCGCGCTCCAGAAGGTCGATGGCTCCGACGGTCGTCGCGACGAAGAGCCTCGTCCCCGGCGGGATCGCGAAGTCGATGGAGTCGCGGAGTTTGCACAGCAGCCTTTCGGCGCGGGAACCGTCGCCGCCGTCCAACTCCGGATCGATCCCGAGCCGCCGTCCCCTGCCGTCGAAGTGGCGCGGCGGGGCAAAGGCGGTGCGTCCGGCGAAGAGCGCGTCGCAGTTTTCGCGCACCGTGCCGCCGAAGGGCGTTGCCGCCGCCGTTCCGAGGATGAATACCGGTGCTTCAGCCATGCAGTTCTCCGTTGCGCCACTTTTCGCGCATCGCGGCGACCGGCTCCGGCGGGAAGATGTACGCCTCCCGGGTGCGGAGACCGCAGAACATCTGGACGGTGTAGCCGGTGGCGCAGAGCCTGCCGTCGTTGCCCCGGACGGTGTACGCGGTGTCGAGCCGGGCGCCGTCGTTCCAGTAAAGTTCGGCACACACGGTGAACTCCTCGTCCAAGAACAGCGGCGAATAGTAGTCCACATGGCTCTGGACGACCGGCGCGGCGAGATCGTACTTCGCGTATTCGGCGAAGCCGAGACCGATCTTCTGCATCAGTTCGGAGTGCGCCGCCTCGAAGAAGCGCAGATAGTTGCCGTGCCAGGCGACCGCCATCGCGTCGACTTCGCTGAAGGCGGTGCGGCGGCGGATGGTGATTTTCAGCGGCGCGGGGGCTTCCGGCTCCGTGGCGAAGTAACTTTTACGCCTTCTCATAACTCCTCCGCGTTCGAGCGCAGCTGTGCGCAGATGACGCCGCCGACACGGATGTCGGCATTGAGTTTCCACGTACCCGGTTCCACCGCTTCGAGTTTCAGTTTGACCTCGGCGCGATCTTCCGCAAAGATCGGACGGCGGAAACGGCATTGCGGCACGCGGCGCGTGGCGAGACTTCTGCCCAATACCGTTTCGGCGACGACGCGCGCCGTCTCGATCAGACAGACTCCGGGGACGATCGGATTGCCCTCGAAATGCCCTTCGAAGCCCCGAAATCCCGGATCGAAACCCATGGAGCAACTGTATTCCTTTTCCGCCGTCTGCCGCAGATCCTTCACGCGCGAACGCAGTTCCGCGCCGATCACCGAATCATTGCCGCTCATGATCACTTACGCCGCAAATTGTTTATTGTCAAAACCAATGTGTAATCGTATCCCACCGCGTTCCGGCGGTAAACCACATGTCGCCCCGTGTCGCGGTATTCCGCCCGCCACGTTCCGGCGAATATCCCGCCGCCGCGTTTTTCCGCCGAGCCGTCGCGGCGGAGGCGCCACTCCACCGGCGCGTTTGAATATACGGCAATATACTCCGTTTTCTCCTCCGCGGCAAGCGGCGGAGCGTTTTTAGCGGTAAAAATCCTCCGCAGATCGTCGGGAAGACCCGAAATGAACTTCAGCAGCGCTTCCGGCGGGTCCGCCGCGAGCGCGGGACCGGGGCGGGGCGCTCCGCCGGCAGCTTCGTCGCTGCGGAACAACAGCGCGCCGGAGCCGGGATCGACCCCCGCCAGTTTGACCTTGTCCGTTTCCGGATCGATCTCCGCCGCCAGCACGAAGCGGAACTGCCGTCCGCGGAACTCCGCCGTCGTCGTCGCCTGAAGCCGGAAAGCGGATCCGGGATAGAGTTGCATCCGCCGCTCCTGCGCTTCGCGTTCGGGGAACTCCTGCCACGGCACGGTGTGTGCGCATCCGGCGAGGAACAGCAGCATTATCGCCCACAGTGCGGTCGGCACTTTGCCCAAGGAGACTTTGCCGAGGCGCGGCACGATGTACACTCCGCTCAGGCAGGCGACGAAGATCCCCGGCGCCAGTACCGCTCCCGTGCCGAAGAGCGCCGGATGGCGCGACGCCAGCAGCGCCGCCGCACCTGCGATCGTCGTCGCCGCCGACAGCAGGATCGGATCGTGCGTGTCGAGTTCGTCCGGACGGCGCAGCTGGCAGACCGCGTAGATCCCGTAGTCCACCGCCAGTCCGGTCAGCAGCACCGCCGCGAACGCTGCCGCCGGAGTCGCCCGGAAGCCCGTCAGCCGCACGAGCAGCGCCACCGCCGACCACGCGAGCAGCACCGGCACCATCGCCAAGAGCATGTCGGCAAAGTTGCGGAACACCATGTAGACGAGCAGCAGCGCGGCGGCGACGCTCAACGCGAGCAGCCACAGAAAGCGCCCGCCCGATTCTTCGCGGAGCAGCGCCCGGAATCCGCCTTTGGAAAGCAGCGCCGCGTGTTCGTCGTTCCGCGCCTTCAGCACTTGGCGCACCGCGCGCACGTTTTCCGGCGTATCGCGCAGCAGCGCGACGGCGGCGGCGCTTTTCCCGTGGGATTTTATCATCTTGCGGTCGATGTGTTCGAGAATCGGCGGCAGTCGGAAGTCGTCCGCGGCGATCGCCCGCGTCAGCGCGGAAAAGAACGGTTGGAAGAACTCCTGCGGCAGGCGGTGTTTGGCGCAGGCGGCGCGGCACTCCTCCGCGAGGCGGGCGATCTTGGCGGCGACCTCCGGCGTGCGCCACGCGCGGCGGTTTTCCGCCTGAACGCAAAGCGGGGGACGCGGCGGGACCGCCGCATCGATCCCGGTTCGTTCGAGTTCGGCGCAGATGGCGGAAAGGTGTTCGAGCGCCGCCTCGCGGTCGCTCCCGGCGGCGGCGAGGACCGCCGTCTCCCGAGCGGTCCCTTTGCGGTGCCACGCGCGGCGGAAATCCGCTTCTTCGGCGCGGATCCTTTCCGGCGTACCATCCAGCGAATCCAGCGCGAAGTCGGCGTTACCGAATACTCCGGGCAGCGCGGCGATCAGCAGCGCCGCGCCGATGACGACTGCCGCCGCCGCCCAACGGCTGCCCGGACGCGGCGGCAGTTCGGGGAAGATCCGGCGGAGTTCGCGGCCGCGATCCAGCAGCATCGGCAGCACCAACAGCGCCAGCAGCGCGCTGAAGGCGAGCGACAGCCCCGCGAAAACCGCCAGTTGCAGATAGGCGCTTATCCCCGTCAGCCCGAGGAAGGCGAAGACCGCGATGCTCGTCGCCGCCGACAGCAGCATCGGCAGCGTGAGCGCGGCGGTCCGGCGTTCGGCGTTTTCGCCCCGGAAGGCGGCGTAGACGTGTATCCCCTGATCCACCGCCAGCCCGGTGATGCATCCGCCGAGCCCGATCACGTAGAGACAGATCTCGCGGAAGCACAGCACCATGATCCCGAGCGCCAGCAGCGAGGAGTAGAGCGGCAGCAACGGTATCCACAGCGCCCGCCTGTCGCCGCGGTACGCCCACAGGAACAGCCCGAGAAACAGCGCCAGCGACACCGCGCCCGCGATGGCGGCGTCGCGTTTGAGCACCTCCTCGTTGCCGAGGGTGTGGGAGCATCCCGAGATGATCCGCAGCTCGACGCCGGAGGGCAGGGGAGCGGCGCAGCGCCTCAGTTCCGCGAAGAGTTCACGCACCGCGTCGGCGTCGCCGATGCGGACCTCCGTTTCGGCTGCGATCATCGCGCGGCGGCGGTCGGCGCTCACGAAGAACGGCAACTCCGGCGCGAGGTCCATTCCGGTCGCCGCGTCCAATTTTTGAAGTTTGCTCAGCAGCGTCTTTTCCCAGCCGAAGGGCTGCATCCGCAGTCGGCGGGCTTGTCCCGGTACCGGAAAGGCGAGCTGCCGGAGGGCGTTCACGGCGGCGTTCTCCGGGTAACTGCCGTTCAGCACCTCCGGGGGGAGAAAACGCGGCGCGAGCGCGGCGAACGACGCGAGTTCGGCGGCGGGATCGTCGGAGCGGTAACGGAAGGTGACCTGCCGGAGCAGCGGCGATCGGGCGAGTTTTTCCGCCGTGCTCTCGAGATAGGCGCGGTGGAGCGTGATGTCGCCGGTGCCGACGAACTCCAGCTGCACCGTGTCGGCCAGGTGCGCGTCATGCAGTATCCGGAAGAGCGCCCGCGTCTCCCGCGTGTTGGGGAAGAGGCGGCTCATATCGTTGGTGAAGTGTCCGAAAAACACCGTGGCGAGTATCGCCAGCGCTCCCAGCGCCGCCAACGCCGCAAGTATCGCCGCGCGGTGTCGTCCGCAGGCGCGGATCAGCTGTTCGGTACGCGACTTCATCGCGGCGGCATCCGCCAGATATCCGGCGGCAGCTGTGGATCGTGGCGGATATGCGCGAAACGGATCTCCAGGCGGTCGCCGGCGCCCTCTTCGATCCGGATGGCGGCGATGGAACGGGAATCTTCGGCAAGCTCGATCTCGACGCTTCTGTAGAGTTTTCGCTGTGTCGCGTCGCGCGGTTCCAAATGGAGGACCCGCGGTTTCGGCACGGTCAGATCGAAGCGCGCGGCGAGACGCTCCCGGTCGCCCGAGAGCCAGTCGTCCAGCGAATCGCGCAGGACCTTTAGCCACGGGAATCCATCCTGACGGATCACCGCCAATTGTTTCGTTTCGCCGTCGTAATGGGTGAGTTTTTCCCGGTCGATCACGGTCACGCTCCGCACGGGAGAATCGACCTGCCAGCGCAGTCTGCCGTCCAGTTCGCTGACCATGCTGCCGGTGATCCGCACCTCCATGTCGAGATCGGCGAGGCGGCGTGTCTGCACGAAATCGGCGGCGACCACCCGGGGCTTCGCGATTTTCAGCATTCCGGCGGCGGTATCCGGTCCCGCCGCGGCAACGGTCAGCGCCGACAGGCACAATATCAGTGTCAGGGGATGCGGCATATCGACATTTCTCCCCGCGCGCACAGTTCGCCGTTTCCGGCGCGGCGGATCTGGAACTCGGCGATGTGATAATCGTCCAGTTCCGCGGTCTCGCGCACCACCACGTGCAGAATGTCGCCGCCGTACACCGGAGAAAGCGCTTCGAAGTTCCGCAATCCGGTCAGCATCCCTTTGATGTTCCGGTCCGCCTGCTCGAAGCCGGTGACCGCGGCGCAGGACTGCGCGACGATCTCGGGCAGCGCTTCGGGATCGAACACGCCGTCGCGCAGAAAACGGTTGTCCGGGGTTATCACCGCCTCGATGGTGGACCATTCGCCGAGCTCCAGCAGCCGGGTGACCATAGTCATCGGCGGCCGGTGGGGCAGGAATTGCGGCGCGTCGCAGGGGATGAGCGGCGGCTTGAACAACAGTTCGTCGCAGTTCCGCCAGCAGAGCGGATCGCTCGCCAGATAGTCCCCCGTAAGCTGGTATGCCGCCCCCCGGCAGCCGTAGCAGTTTTCCGCCATGTCGCAACTGCGGCACGGCCCCTTGATCGTGTTGCGGAAATCCTTGAGCCGCCGCATGATGTTGCTGTTGAAAAGAATGTCCGGCAGCGGCTGTTCCAACACGTTGCCGAGTTTCACCGTCAGCCCCACGCACGGGATCACGTCGCCGTTGGCGCTGACCACGCACGAGAACTGGTGACGCAGGCACTTCGCCCCCACCAGCGGCGGCTGCGGCTCCCATTCGAAGCCCCGCGAACGGTCGAAGGCGGCGATCTCGTCGAAGATCTCCTTCAGGCGGTGCGGATGCACCTCCAGATCGCGGTTTTCCAGCAGCCGCCCCTGCGGGGTCATGATCTCGAGATAGGGTTTTATGCGGTGGTCCCGCAGATACTTCCACAGCGCGACCGCCTCGTGTTCGTTTGCCGAGCAGATCACCGAACTCGCCGCGAGGCGCCGTTCGTCCATGCCGGCGTCCTGAAGCAGCCGGATCGCCCGCAGGGCGCTGTCCAACGCGCCCGGCACCCCGGTCAGTTTCTCCTGTATTTCCGGATCCAGCGAATTGAGTTTGACCGCCACCCGGCACTCGTGTTCGCAGAAGAAACGCGCCCAAGATTCGTCGATCAGCGCGGCGTTGGTGAATATCTCCGTCCCCATGCCGAGCGATTCCGCGAGCAGTATGTATTCCCGAAGATTCCGGCAGAGCAATGGTTCGCCGCCGAGCACCACGATCTTGCGCGCTCCGAGTTTCGCCACGTCGCGGATCACCTGCAGCGCCGTTTCGTGCGGCAGCACGGCGGCGGGGTCGTTCACCGCGTAGCAGTACGGACAGCGGTAGTTGCAGCTGCGGTTGAACTCGATCTCGGCGGAGAGCAGTTTCCCCTGCTTCGCCGTGTCGAGCGCCTCCTCCGGGGTGTAGTCGAACTTATGAACATCGAAGACGGTCATGGTCAATACTTCCTCAAATCAAAGAAGCGCACCGGTTTGCGCGAAACGCCGAAAACTTTTTGCCGCGCCGCCGCCGGGTCGACGGCGACCACCGGCACGTGGATCCGGGTGCGGCCGTACAATTTTTCTTGAACGCCCAGATCTTCCGGAGACGCGCCGTCGCGGCAGGCGACGCAGATCGTGATCTCGTCCGAGAGCGCGGTGCCGCGGACCTCCATGTAATATTCGACCACGCCGGGGATGCCGTCGAGAACGTTGAAAAATGCATTCGGGAACAACGTCGTGCCGCGCACCTTGAGCATCTGCGCCTTGCGCCCGAGGATCGGTCCCAGCCGCAGCGTGCCGCGGCCGCAGGGACACGGCTCCGGAATGATGAAACTCACGTCGCCGGTGCGGAAGCGCACGAGCGGCATCCCCGTCACCTGCAGCGGCGTCACGGTGACTTCCCCGACTTCGCCGTCGGGTACGCGGTTGCCCGCGTCGTCGAGGATCTCGACCACCGCCAGATCGGCGGGCGGATGACCGCCGCACCGGGCGGAACATTCGGTGAAACTCGTGACGATCTCGCTGGAGGCGTAAGTCGAATGCACCGCGCCCGGCCAAAATCCGTCGAGCTTCGCTCCGAGCGGCGTCGGCTCCATATTGCGGTTGCGGGCGGGCTCCCCGATGCAGACGAGGCGCCTGACGCAGCTGCCGTCGATCCCGTTATCGGCGAGATACTGCCCCAGTTTGGCGAGAAAACTCGGGACGCCGACGATGTTTTCCGGGCGGAGCGTTCGGATCACTTCGGCGTGGCTGTCGAGCGTGTTCAGCCCGTTCCGGATCGCCGCCGCGCCGAGTTTGACCACGCCCTGATAGTACGCCAGCCCCGCGATGAAGCAGCGGTCGATGGTACAGGTCAAAAGCACCTTTTCGCCGGGGAGCATCCCCGCCGCGCGGTAGCCGCAGGCATCGTTGTAGGCGAGGCGGTCGAGGTCGGCCGCCGTGTAGACGATCCGGCAGGGCGTACCGGTGGTGCCGCTCGTGAAGCAGATGTCGGCGATCCCGGTCACGGGGACGGCGAAAAACTCTTCGTTATGTTCAGCCAGATCCTGTTTCGAGGTCGTCGGCAGTTCCCGGAGGGAATCGAAGTCGTACTCCCGGTCCGGGAAGCCGGCAAGTCTGCCGCGGTAGAACGGCGACTCGGTCCGGCAATAGCGTATCTGTTCGGCGAGCAGACGATCCTGCAGGCTTCTCACTTCTTCGCGCGAGGCGAAAGAACGATCCTCCGACAACTCAAAGTGCTTTTTCATGATCCAGCTCCGCGTCCAGCGACGCCAGTTCTTCGGTCATCCGGCGGAAGACCTTCATCTTTAACGCATATGCCGTGGTGCACTCCCGTATCTCCTCCTCCGGCAGCGGTCCCAGAAAACGTACCGCCAGATCGCGGAATTCCCGGAAGCGGAACTTCCGGTCCGGCATGTATTCGTTGCCTGCGATGCACAACATATAAATCGGCACTTTCAACTCCAACGCCACATGGAATATCCCGCTGCGGAAAGGTCCCATCGTGCGGCTCTCTGAGCGGGTCCCCTCCGGGTACGATACGATCGGGTCCCCGGACGCCAGGACCTCCGCCGCCCGCAAACGCAGCGTATCGTAATCCCAGTTGGTGATGTTCAGATATCCCGCCGCCCGGGCGACGTGCCCGATGATCGGCAGCCGCAGCGGCCAGTCGTTGACCGTCTGCGCCATGCTTAGTTTGGGCAGCGACACCAGAAAACCGTCGATCGCCGAACGGTGATTCGCGATCACGATCCCCGGTTTGCGGACGCGTCCGGCGCGATCCTCGAAGCGGATCCGGAAGAACGGCCGCCAGGCGAAGCGCACGGTCGACAGACCGAACCACAGCAACATCACCCGCATGCAGTGCCGCCGCTTCCCGGCGGGCAGAACCGATACCGCCAACACCGGCAGCAGCACCGCCACCCAGAATATCAGCGCCCATAGAAGGGTCGCCAAATATACGGCTGTGCTCCGCAGCAGGATCATGGCGGGGGGCGTCCGGGTGACTACTTGAGTTTTTCCGCGATCTCCGGGTGCTCCTTCGCCAGCTTCTCGAAGAGGTCGTAGACGTCGCCGAGAGTGCGGACGTTGCGGATCTCCGGATTGTCGCGGAGCTGGATCCCGAATTTCTGCTGCAGCCCGACGATCATGTCGACCAGATCGAGGCTGTCCAGCTGCAGATCTTCGATGATGTTCTTTTCGGGAGAGAGTGCCGATTCCTCCAGTTCGAAGCGCTCGATGAAGATCGAGTTCACCGCCTTGATTATCTCTTCGCGATCCATAATTGAAAAAGCTCCTTTTTTTTCGAAGTTTTCCTTGCCATGCCGCAACTGCCCTTTGCCGTCAGTCGAGACTGCGGCACACCAGCGAGGTGTTGACCCCGCCGAAAGCGATGCTGTTTTTTATGCAGACGCGGAGCTTGCGCTCCTGCACCTCGCGCGGCAGCAGAATGCCCGCGCAGTCTTCCACATTTTCCAAGTTGCGCGTCGGCAGCACTACGCCGTCGCGCATCATCCCCGCCACCGCCGCCAGTTCCAGTGCTCCCGAGGCGCCGAGCGTATGCCCGATGTGCCCCTTGAGGCTCGATACCGGCGTGTCGCCGCCGAGCACCGCGCGGATCGCCGCCGCCTCCGCGGCGTCACCGACCTTGGTGCCGGTGGCGTGGGCACTGACGTAATCCACCTCGCCGGGAGCGATCCCGGCGTCGGCGAGCGCGGTCTTCATGCAGTTGGCGATCTGCAGTTCGTCCGAGTGGCTGACGTGCCAACCCGAACAGTTGGTCGCGTATCCGGCGATCTCGAAGAGGACCGGCGCCCCGCGCCGCTTCGCGTGTTCCAGTTCCTCGACGACGAGGATGCCCGCGCCTTCGCCGCACACCAGCCCGGTGCGTCCCGCGTCGAAGGGGCGCGACAGTTTGTCCGGCTCCGGAGATTCCTCCTCCGCCAGAGCGTACAGCAGTTGGAACGACGCCGCCACGAGCGGAGTGGATTCGTCCGAACCGCCCGCCAGCACCGCGTCGACCTTGCCGAGCTGGATCAGCTCCAACGCCGTGCCCAGCGCCTGCAGCCCCGAGGCGCACGCCGAGTTGGTCGAAAGCTGCGGGCCGTTGATCCCGAACATGTCGGCGACGTTGAAACTCGACGAGTGCGACATCAGCCGGAAGAAATGACATGCCGACAGGTCGTTGCGGCGACCCTCGTAGTCGGCGACGCAGGCTTCGGTCATGCTGGAGGCGCTGCCGACCGTGGAACCGATCACGCATCCCACCCGGCCCGACGTGAAAAGCGCCGGGTCGAGCCCGCTCTGCGCCACCGCCTCCTGAGCGGCAAGTCCGGCAAACAACGCGGCGTTGCCCATCGTGCGGCGGACCTTGCGGCTGATCTTTTTGACCTCCACCGGATCCAGCACCACCGGCGCTCCGGCGATGTTGCGGCCGAATTCGTCGCGCCATTCGGTCATGGCGCGGATGCCGGAGCGGTTCTCCATCAGCCCCCGGTACAACTCCTCCGCGGAGTTCCCCAGCGGCGAAACGACACCGATCCCGGTGACGGCTGCTCTGCGTTTTTTCATAATATTTGCCCGGTCCGTGTTGTCTATACACGGCAGTTTTATTTTGAATCATGGAAATATACTATTGAAAAGCACTTAAATCAAGCGCGCCGCGTACCGGCAGACGTTTTTTCCCTCAAAGAAGATTCTCCGGACGCGGAAAATCTTTTCGGAGGCGGGACGGCGGGGGGCGGAGATATTTTTTGTTCCGCCCGGCCCCGGTCTTGATATTCCGGACGACCGCGGGCATATTATATGCAGAACAATATCGGGTCCGATGGAGTCGAAAATGCTTGAAATAGCCCATTTTTGGAATTGGGACCGCACCGCGCAGTATTCGTGGGGGGATGACATGCGCGCCTTTGCCGAATGCGGTCACCGTGAGCTTGTGATCGGCGAGAACATGGCCCTCCGCATGGCGCTGGAACCCGGATTCGCCGCCGGGATCAGAAAAATCGCCGACAGATCCGGAGTCGTCTTCACCGGGGTCCACGCTCCGTGGGGGATGTGGGATCTGCTCGCCGACGAGCCGGGAACGGCGGAGGTGAAGCGTTATGTTCACACCAGACTCATCCGGCTTCTGCCGGAAATCTTCGGCATCCGCCACTACGTCATGCACATGATGACGTGGATAGGTTGCTACGAAGGTCTCTTCGACGAGGCGCTGGAACGGACGGGCAGGGAGTTGGAAGTGCTGCTCGCCGCCGCTGCGCCGACCGGCATGGTGATCGCGCTCGAAAACGGTTTCAGCGTCGTCGACAACCCCGAGGCGATGCTGCGGTACATGCGCCGCTATGCCGGAGAGAACGTGGGGTTCTGTCTGGATGTGGGGCATCTGAATATCGTCGCCAAGCGCAACCGGTTCAGTTTTTACCGCTATCTGGAGGCGCTGCTGCCGTACATCGTCGTCTGCCATCTGCACGACAACGACGGAAGCGAAGATGCGCATCGGCTCCCCGGCGACGGCAATATCGACTGGAAAAAACTGCTGCCGCTCCTCCGCACCGCGCCGCGGCTGCAGAGTTTGCAGGACGAGTCGGGCACCGGGGACATGACCATCTCCGAACGGTGTCGCCGGATCGACGCCGTCCGCGATATTTGAACCAAAACCAAATTTCGGGGGAAGATATTTTCATGAAAGAACTGTTTTTCTTCGATGCGGATTGTCAGATCGGCAGCGGTCCGGCGATCGGCATCCTTCCGGGGGCGCCGGAACTGCTCGCGGACATGGACCGCTTCGGTGTCGACCGGGCGCTGGTGCGTCACGGGAACTGCGGACTTCTCGGCGCGGAGGCGGCGAATCGTGAGCTCTCAACTATGCTCGGCGAAGCCGCGACCGACCGGCTCTGCGGCGTCTGGTGCATCCTGCCCGATCAGTGTCCGGAGCTGCCGCAGGGCGACGAGTTTTTCGCGGCGATGAAGCGCGGCAACATCCGCGCGCTGACGCTGATGCCCGACGACCATCTGTTCGTGCCCTGCCGCCTCTCCATCGGGCGGATCATGGATGCCGCCCGCGAGCGGAATATCCCGGTGCTGTTCCGGGCGCGGGGAAACGACTGGAGCAATGCCTACAACTTCGTGCGCGAGTTTCCGCGCAACCGGATCGTGCTCTACGAGCGCTGGGGAAAATGGGGGCGCGACCGGCAGTTGCGTCCCTTGCTCGAAAACTTCGAAAACCTCTTCTTTTCCATCGGCGGTTATATGGTCCCGGAGGGGCTGCGCGACCTTGCGGAACTTTACGGCGCGGAACGGCTGCTCTACGGCAGCGGCTACCCGCTCTACAATCAGGGATCGGGCATGCTCCAGCTCAAGCAGAGCGGACTCGCCGCGGACGAAGTGGCGCTCATCGCCGGAAAGAACTTGGAAAAACTGCTTGACGAGGTGCAATTATGAGTGCGTCGATATGGGAAAAGTCCGGTTCCGTCGCCGCGAAGTTCTGGAATGAGGGCCGTGCGGATTTTCCGGTCTACGACATGCACGGGCACATGGGGACGCACAACGGCATCTATATGAAGCGCAGCGATCCCGAAAGCATGGCGGCGCATCTGCGGCGCGCGGGCGTGAAACATCTCGTCTTTTCGCACCACCATGTGCTCTTCGGCGCCATGCGCAACGCCGAGGTCGCCGAGATCTGCCGCCGCTATCCCGATCTGTACCGGATGTACGTCGGCATCGTGCCGCGCTATCCGGAGAACATCCGCGAAGATCTGGCGATGTTCGACAAGTGGGCGCCATACGCCGTGGGCTTGAAGTGTCTCGCCGACTACTACAAGGTCCCGCTGACCGACCCGTCGTGGGAGTACGCGCTCAAGTTCGCCGACGAGCGGGCGCTGCCGGTACTGTTCCACACTTGGGGTCACTCCAAATACAACGGCGGCGAGATAATGTTGAAATTGGTGCAAACGTATCCGCGCCTCAAGTTCTTCATCGGGCACTCGCTTTACGACGAGTGGGCGACGGCGGAACGGATCGTGAAGGAGGGCAACGGCAACGTCTGGCTCGAACTTACCGCGATCCCCGGCGAATACCAGCGCATCGAAAAACTGGTCTCCGCGGTCGGCAGCGACCGGCTGCTCTACGGCACCGATCTGCCGTGGTTCGACGAATATCAGGCGATCGGCGGCGTGCTCTCGGCGGAGATCTCGGAGGATGACATGCGCAATATCCTGTACCGCAACGCGGAGCGGATCTTCGGCACGGAGTGGTGAACCGCTTCGAAGCGGAAGATGTTTGCCAAGTTTTTTATGTGCGGCTATATTAAACCATCGGACAAAACGAAAAATATTCGAGGGTATGTCAAATGATCGAAATTGCTCATTTCTGGGACTGGAACCGGGTGGCGGTACACGAATGGACCGGGGCGATGCGCCGCTTTGCGGCGTGCGGACACACCAAATTCGCGATCAACGACTGGATCGCGCTGCGGATGGCGTTTTCGCCCGGTTTCGTCAACAGCGTCAAAAAAATGATCGCCGAGGCCGGCGTCACTTTCACCGGCGTTCACGCCCCCTTCGGCGGTCAATGGGATCTGCTCGCGGCGGATCCCGAGTTCCGTCCGGTCAGTCTCTACGTGCACCGCAAACTCATCGAATTGCTGCCGAATGAGTTCGGTGTCCATTCGTACACGATGCACCTGTTGAACGACCTCTACCCCGGTACCCCCGACGACGCCGAAAAACACATGGGAAAGGTTTTGGAACCGCTGCTCGAAGTCGCGTCCAGAAACAACGTCGTGATCGCGCTCGAAAACGGCTTTCAGGAGATCGACATCCCCGAGACGATGCCCCGCTACATGCGTCGCTACGCCTCCGACAATCTGGGCTGCTGCCTCGATCTTGCCCACGCCAATGTGATCGCGCATCGGCGCAAGGCGAACATCGACACCTACATCGACGAGCTGCTGCCCTATATCATCGTCTGCCATCTGCACGACAACGACGGCGAGGCGGATCGCCACTGGGTCCCCGGCGACGGCATCGTCGACTGGAAGCGCTGCATGCCGAAACTCGCGAAAGCGCCGCGTCTGCAGAGTCTGCAGAACGAAAGTCACTCCAACAACTTGTCGATCGAGGAACTCTGCAAGCGCTTCGACGAAGTGGTCCGCGTCTGCTGAGCCTTTTCCGGTCGCGAAGTTACGGGAGCCGTGCGATGGTCGCGGCTCCCGTTTTTTTGTGTCTGAAGAACTTTGACACATCATTGCGAGGCGGGATGTGGGAGAAATACGCGCCCGCGGCATTGTATTTTCGGAAACAGGTGTTAAATTATATTAATTTATTTGTATAATCGGCTTTCTAAAGTGTGTTCACACGGCTCGCCGGGCGGATCTGAGCGCGGCGTTCCGTGACGGAATACCCGTCACATCGGCGGGAACGGCGTACGGGGGTTGCCCCGTATGTCGGCGAAGCGTGCCCGGATCCCGGAAGAGAAAGATGACCGACATCAGCGTCAGCGATGAAATACTGGAATCGTTCCGAAAGTTTCCCGGTAAGCGCTGGTGCCTGGTGCTGAGCCGCCCGCGCAACGAAAAATGGGCGGAAAAGACATTGGCGGCGGCGGGGATACGGGTGTATCTGCCGCTCATGACCAAGGTGGAGATGCACAACCGGAGCCGGCGCGAGACCCGGCTGCCGATGTTTTCCGGATATCTCTTCGCCTGTGCCGAACGCGAAGAGGAACCGGCGATCCGCGCGAACAAGTGCGTGTGGCGGATCCAGACCCTTTCCGCCGCGGAGGAGGATTCGCTGATCCGCGATCTCCGGGCGGTCAGGATGTGCGAACTGCAGTCGGCGGATCACGAACTCACGGTGAATCCGGGGCTTCAGGCGGGGGATATGGTGCGCATCAAGTCCGGCGCGTTTCGCGGTTACGATGCGATCGTGGTCCGGCGGGTGGACGCGTTGAACGTGATCATCAACCTCGAGTTTCTGGGGCGGAATATCAATATGCGCTGGGAAGCGGGGGATTTGGAGATTTGATCGCCGTTTTTGGATCAAAATAAATCAAGGAGGATATTGATGACGAACAGCTTGCGGAAAATCAACAGTGGCGAGATAAAGATCGCGGTCATCGGGTTGGGGTATGTCGGTCTCCCGTTGGCGGTGGAATTCGGCAAAAAGTTCGACACGGTGGGGTTCGACAAGAAAACCTCCCGGTTGGAGATGTTGAGAAACGGC
The DNA here is from genome assembly GCA_902783135.1 of uncultured bacterium. Lineage (GTDB taxonomy): Bacteria > Verrucomicrobiota > Lentisphaeria > Victivallales > Victivallaceae > UBA1784. Next base: position 20,833 of record CACZPY010000336.1, on the reverse strand, counting down.
GAAGATACGACGCTGGAAACGGCGCCGGAGGAGTTGCGTGCGGCAGTGCGGCTGCGTTATTCCGATTCGCTGGACGATCTGCGCGACCGCGACATCTTCATCGTCGCCGTCCCGACCCCGGTGGACAAATACAACCGCCCCGATCTTTCCCCGCTCTACGGAGCCAGCGACACGGTCGGCAAGGCGATGAAAAAAGGCGCGGTCGTCATCTACGAATCGACCGTGTATCCGGGGTGCACCGAGGAGGAGTGCGTGCCGGTGCTGGAGCGTGAAAGCGGCATGAAGTTCAATGCCGACTTCTTCTGCGGATACAGTCCCGAGCGCATCAATCCCGGCGACAAGGAGCACACCCTCACCAAGATCAAGAAGATCACCTCCGGTTCGACTCCCGAGGTCGCGGAGGTGGTGGACGCGCTGTACAACAGCATCCTCAAAAACGGCACGCACAAGGCGAGTTCGATGAAGGTCGCCGAGGCGGCGAAGGTCATCGAAAACAGCCAGCGCGATCTGAACATCGCGTTCGTGAACGAACTCGCCAAGATATTCCACCTGATCGGCATCGACACCAACGACGTGCTGGAGGCCGCCGGGACCAAGTGGAACTTTCTCAAATTCAAGCCCGGACTGGTCGGCGGGCACTGCATCGGCGTCGATCCGTATTATCTGACCCACAAGGCGCAGGAACTCGGATATCTGCCGGAGGTGATCCTCGCCGGACGGCGCATCAATGACGGCATGGGCAAATACATCGCCAGCGAAATCGTCAAACTGATGATCCGCAAGGGGCACCGGATCTTGGGCGCCAAAGTGCTTCAGCTGGGCATCACCTTCAAGGAAAACTGTCCGGACATCCGCAACAGCCACGCGGTCGATGTGGTACGCGGGCTGGAGGAATTCGGCTGCCGGGTGGATGTGTGGGATCCGTGGGCGGATCCGGCGGAGGTGGAGAAGGAATACGGCGTGAAAACCGTATCCGACCTCGGTTCGCTGGGCGCCGATCAGTACGACGCGGTCGTGCTTGCGGTCGCGCACCGCGAATTCGCCGGCTTCGATGCCGGAAAGTTCGGCGGTGAAGATGTCGCAGTTTACGACATCAAGGGCATTCTTCCCCGCGAAGCGGTCGATGAAAGACTGTGATTGAAAACCCACGTTGAAAATTTGCGCGTGCTGGTGACCGGCGGAGCCGGGTTCATCGGCTCCAATCTGGTCGACGCGCTGCTCCGGCAGGGCAACGAAGTGGTCGTGCTGGACAATTTTTCCACCGGGCGCATGGAAAACCTGCGGTCGGCGGTCGCCGATCCGCACTTCAAGCTGATCGTCGGCGACATCCGCGACGAGCGGAAATGTCGCGAAGCGGTCTCCGGCGTCGATTACGTGCTGCATCAGGCGGCGCTGGGTTCGGTGCCGCGATCGATCGACGATCCGCTGACTTCGTGGGGCGTCAACGTCGGCGGTTTCGCCAACATGGTCGTCGCGGCGAAAAAAGCGGGGGTCAAACGTTTCGTCTACGCTTCGAGTTCCTCGGTGTACGGTGACGACGCGTCGCCCGTCAAGTGCGAGGATCGTATCGGCGAGCCGCTTTCCCCCTACGCCGCGAGCAAGCGGGCGCAGGAGCTGTTCGCGCTGAACGTGAGCCGCGTCTACGGCTTCGAAACGGTGGGGCTGCGTTACTTCAACGTCTTCGGTCCGCGCCAGACGCCGAACGGCCCGTACGCGGCGGTGATCCCGAAATTCGCGTCGATGCTGATCCACCACGAATCGCCCGTGATCAACGGCGACGGGAGTTTCAGCCGCGACTTCACCTATGTCGACAACGTGGTGCGCGCCAATGAACTTGCGATCCTGACGGAGCAGAAGGAGGCGGTCGACACGGTGTACAACATCGCGTATGGCGAACGGACGACCATCGGCGAATTGTACGCGGCGCTCCGGGAGGAACTCGCCAAGTTCGATCCGGAAATAGCGGCGGTGGCGCCGCGATACGGTTCCCCCCGAGCGGGGGATATCCCGCACAGTCTGGCGAGCATCGACCGGGCGCGGAAGTTGCTGGGATATGCACCGGAGTTCGATGCCGCCGACGGGTTGCACCGGGCGGTTTTGTGGTATTGGGAAAACCTGAAAAATTGAGCGTCGACAGCCGACGGAAACACTGAACGATGAAAAAGGCACTTATCACCGGGATCACCGGACAGGACGGTTCCTACCTGACGGAATTGCTGCTCGACAAGGGGTATGAGGTCCACGGCATCATCCGCCGGGCGAGCACCTTCAACACCGACCGCATCGACCATCTGTACAAGGATCCGCATCTCGACGGGGTGCGGCTGTTTCTGCATTACGGCGACCTCACCGATTCGTCGAATTTGAGCCGAATGATCGAGAAGATCCGCCCCGAGGAGATCTACAACCTCGGCGCCCAGAGCCACGTTCAGGTCAGCTTCGAGATGCCGGAGTACACCGCCGAGACCGACGCCATCGGCACGCTGCGGCTGTTGGATGCGCTCAAGGAAACGGGGGTCCCGGCGCGCTTCTATCAGGCGTCCACGTCGGAACTTTACGGCAAGGTGCAGGAGATCCCGCAGCGCGAGACGACTCCGTTCTATCCGCGCAGTCCCTACGGGGTGGCGAAACTCTACGGTTTCTGGATCACCAAAAACTACCGCGAAGCCTACGGCATGCACGCCTCCAACGGGATATTGTTCAACCACGAGTCGCCGCGCCGGGGCGAAACTTTCGTGACGCGCAAGATCACGATGGCGGTGGCGCGCATCCACCGCGGGATGCAGGATTGCCTCTACATGGGCAACCTCGACGCGCGGCGCGACTGGGGGTATGCGAAGGACTACGTCCGGATGATGTGGATGATGCTCCAGCAGCCGGAACCGGACGATTATGTGGTCGCCACGGGCGAGATGCATACGGTGAGGGAGTTCATCGAAAAGGCATTCGCGCACGTCGGGCGCACGATCGAGTGGCGCGGCAAAGGCGTCGATGAAGTCGGCATCGACACGACGACCGGGAAAACGGCGGTGCGGATTGATCCCCGCTATTTCCGCCCCGCCGAGGTCGAGCAGCTGTTGGGCGATCCCTCCAAGGCGAAGGAGAAGCTCGGCTGGGTCCCGGAGGTGAAGTTCGCGGAACTGGTCCGGATCATGGTGGACGGCGATCTCAGGCTGCTCGACGACCCCCGTTACGAGAAGGGTTTTTGAAATGATCGACAAAAACGCCAGGATCTTCATCTGCGGCCATCGCGGGATGGTCGGGAGCGCCTGCGTCCGCAAGTTCGAGCGCGAGGGATACGCGAACATCCTGAAGCGCACCCACGCGGAACTGGACCTGCGAAATCAGGCGGCGGTGAAGGCGTTCTTCGACGCGGAGGATCCGGAATACGTCATCCTCGCCGGAGCGAAGGTCGGCGGGATCATGGCGAACAAGACCCACTGCGCGGAGTTCCTGCTCGAAAATCTCGAGATCCAGAACAACGTCATCATGCAGAGTTATCTGCATGGAGTCAAGAAATTCTGCTTTCTGGGGAGTTCCTGCATCTATCCGTGTCAGGCACCGCAGCCGATCAGGGAAGAGTACCTCCTGACCGGCCCGCTGGAACCCACCAACGAGGGCTACGCGCTCGCCAAGATCGCGGGGTATAAACTCTGTTTGTATCTGTCGCGGCAGTACGGTTGGAAGACGGTCAGCCTGATGCCCTGCAATCTGTACGGCACCAACGACAACTATCATCCCGAAAACAGTCATGTGTTCCCGGCGTTCATCCGGCGCTTCGTGACGGCTGCGCGCGAGAACCGGAAAGAGGAAGTGCTGTGGGGCACGGGCGCGCCGCTGCGGGAGTTTCTGCACGTCGACGATGTGGCGAACGCGGTCTATTACTTCATGCAGAACCACGACGATCCGGAGGTGATCAACATCGGCTACGGCACGGACATCACGATCAAGACGCTGGCGGAAAAGATCGCGGCGGCGGCGGGCTTCAAGGGCGAGATCAAGTGGGACGTCTCCAAACCGGACGGCATGTACCGCAAACTAATGGACAGTTCCCGCGCCCGCGCCCTCGGTTGGAAGCCCGAGATCACCCTTGACGAAGGGATTCGGCGTACTGTCACTGAATATCTTGCAGGCGACGGCAGGGGAGTGTGAAAAACATCCTGATGCATTATCTCTCCATGTGAAGCGGAATGTTTTGTGATGGTGAATGAAAGTTCGGTGAGACAAAAAGTCGCCTCCGGTTTTATATGGACCGGTATTGAACAGTTGGCGACAAAGTCGCTCGCGTTGATTTTGTCGTTTTTGCTGATCCGGATGTTGCGCCCGGAAGAGTTCGGGATGTTGGCGATTGTCACCTCGTTTGTTCTTATTGCCGAGGTTTTGGTCAATTCCGGTCTCGGCATCGCGCTCGTGCAGAAATATTCTCTGACGCGGGAAGATGAAAATTCGATATTTTTTGTAAATCTTATCCTGTCGCTTATCTTATACGCGATACTGTTTTTGTGTGCTCCGGCTATAGGGCGTTTTTACCAAAATGACGGCCTCGTGCCGTTGGTCCGCGTGGTTTCGCTTTGCCTCATACTGTTTTCGCTTTGCATTGTTCAGGAAGCGCAGTTATTGCGCAAGATGGCTTTCAAGGAACGTTTTCGCATCAACTTTACCGCGCTTCTGATTTCCGGCGTTATCGGCATAGGCATGGCTTGGCACGGTTTTGGCGTTTGGGCGTTGGCGATCCAACAATTGACCAAAACGGCGGTGAATACTTGCGGGCTGTGGCTGCTTATTGGATGGAGACCCGGGCTGAAGTGCGATTTCAGGTCGCTTTGGAAGATGTTGAAGTTTGGCCTGAATTATATGCTCGCAACATTATTGGGCAAACTTTGTATGTCGGCTTATCCGCTGTTGATAGGAAAATTTTTCGATGGAAGCCAACTTGGTATTTTTGACCGCGGCAAATACTATCCCCAGGTAATAGTCGGCAGCGTGTCGGATGTCTTTCTCCGGGTCATGTTCCCGGCGTTTGCCAAAATGCAAAATGACCGCGCTGCGTTGCGCGCAATGTTTTCAACGGCTCATCGGTTGATAGCGTTCTTCATCATTCCGACGTCAATGGTGCTGGCGGTCACCGCTCCGTCGTTCGTTCCGGTCGTCATGGGACGGCAATGGATCGCATGCGTGCCGCTTCTGCAGATATTCACATTGGTTTGTGCATGTATCCCGCTGAACATGTTATGCTTCCATTTGGTGACATCGAGCGGACACAGCGGACAACGCCTGATGCTGGAAATCGTACAGAAATTTTTGGAACTGTCGATATTGATATTGGTCATACGCCAGAGCTTGATCGTTCTGGCGGCGGGAATGGCGGTACATTCCGTGTTGGCAAGTCTCATCAGCGTGTGGTCTTGCCGCAAGTTGATAAATTATCGTCTCATAGATATCGTTCGGGATATTCAAACGCCGGTATTGCTTTCGGCGGTCGCCGGAGCCGTGGCATTCGGGATATCCTTGGTGTATTCGGGGGGAACGCTTGGATTGATCTTGCAGTTGGTGTCGGCAGTTTTGACTTACATAGGTGTGGCGTTGATTTTTCGCGTGCGTGAAATAACTTTCATGAAGGAATATTTCATGATTATGATTGGCAGAGGAAGATCATTATGATCGAATCGGTTAAGTCGGAAAAAAACGTGAAATATGAATCGGACGGCATCGACGTGATGCTTTCTGTCTGTGTCGCCGTATATGGCGTCGAGGCCTATATAGAGCAATGCGTCCGTTCGCTTTTTGGACAAACGCTGCGGGATGGTGTAGAGTTCATTTTCGTGGATGATGCCACGCCTGACCGCAGTATTGAAATCGTTGAAGCGGTGTTGGAAGAGTTTCCAATGCGCAAATCGCAGGTAAAAATCATTCGCCATAAGCATAATCAGGGGATTGTCCTCTCCCGTCGGGACGCCAGTGCTGCGGCTTGCGGCCGCTATATGATCTGCTGCGATCCTGACGATTGGGTCGATCTCGACCTGTATGAGGAGCTTTGCGGCAAGGCTGACGAAACCGGTGCGGATTGTGTCTGTTGCGATTATTTTAGCGAATTCGGAGAGCACGACAACGTAAAGAAACGCCTGACCGATGTCGATTCGACGGAGGAAATGCTGCACAGCATACTTTCCGGCTCTGCGCGCGGGGTTTTGTGGAACAAATTGTTCCGAAGAGAGATCGCGCAGAAAGTATTTGCCTCAGCCACGGAGAAATTTGTTCGTCAGGAGGATTTGTATAAAGTTATTCAAATAGTCAATAAATGCGGTAAAATCGTATTCTGTCACGGTAGTTGCTACCATTACCGGATTAGACCGGGCAGTATATGCAGAAGCCGGATGAAACTCTCCATCGTGCACGAGGTGATTTCGGAGCTCGACATCTTGGAGAAGTTGCTACCCGGTACGGAGTTCGCAGAAGATTGGAATTTCCGCAAAAGATGGCAGCTTCTGTGGATATTGCTTCATTTTGTGTTGCCGCCGTCCGAATATCGCAAGTTGTGGCCGGAAGCCAAGTGTGGCATCATGAAAGACCACCGATTTTCATTATCGAAACGCTTGGCGATAAGATTTTCCGACTGGATTTACCCGTTCGCTTTTTTTTGTGTCGGATTGCTACGGTCGTTATCGGGGAGCAGAAAAGAATAAATTGCATTGTTTTCTACGACGGGCGTATTGCATGCAAATCATCCAATGATATTATTAAGGGGCTAAAAAATAGAATTTTCAATAACTGGAGATAACTTTGCCGTCATATGTTATGAAAAAAATATTTTATTTCCTCTGTCTTGCCGCCGGAGTTGCTGCCTGTTTGACTTCTGCGGCAGGGCACTGCACGTTTGCGCTCGTTTTCCTGAAGTTTATGATGTTCGTGCTGATATCGACATCGTTATATTTCGGTTTGCAGGTGGAACCGCGGCTTTTCAGCCCGTTCACGCTGTTCAGCACCTATCCGTGCGCCATCTTGTTCTACTCGGACTATATCTCCGAAAAATATCTGCCGCTGCCGTCATGGGAGGGCGCACTGGTGCTGATCCTCGCCGGATACGGCGTGTTTTTCGGGATGTTGACGATGTCCAAAATCGGAGCGTCCAGGATCAAGAAACTGCAGAAGATGCAGGAATTGCATGGGGTTCCGGAAATGCCGGAAACGGATTATTCCACTTGGCCGATGTTCCTGTTGTTCCTGATCCCCATCGTCATGGTGCTGATAAATGTCGATATCGACAACTTGGATTTTTCGTCAAAGGAGGATATCCAGACTATTCGCACTCAGAGCGGTATCGCCATTATCGGATCTTTATCCATGTTCTATGTGGCGGTGATCCTCAATGCGGTCCGCAAACGCCAGAAGCTCACGTTGATAGCGGTTTTCGTCCTGATTTTCTGTGTTTCCCTGCTGCAGATGAGCAAGGGGGCGTTGCTGAACGCGGTGTTGGCGTTCGTTTTTGCCTTGGAACTTTACCGCCGCGATATTCTCAAAAACACGCATTTCGGCAAAACGCTGCTCGGTGTAATCGGGCTGCTGGTCGTCGTGTCGGCGGTGTTCAGTTTTTACGGTGTGTTGCGCAGCGGCAAATTCGGCGAAGAGGAATACATGACCGGCTACGATTACGCACGGCGCTATCACGATATCGCAGATTTGCCGAAGTCGCTTCAGAGCCTGTACAATCCTTATATGTATTTCACGACGCCGACCTCCAATGTGCTGTTTTTGGTGGAAAACCAGTTGAATCATGGAGACGGCACGATAATTCTGTGGCCGATCATAACCACGTTCCAACTGAAGCGGCTGTTCGATATCGGGATGAGCGCGATGCCGATCCGGATCGATCCGTACAACACGTTTTCGCTCGGAGGAGCATTTTACTATGAAGGCGGCTGGCCGATGGTGATATTGGGATGCTTCATATTGGGATTTCTGACTTACTGGCTCTACTATCGTGCCTGCTGTTCCCGGGATATCATCATTTACGCGGAATACTTTTTCTGGGGGCTGGCGCTGCTCTACGGATTTTTCAGCAACCACTTTTTGACGCAGGCGTATCCGCTGCGGACGCTGATCATCTTCGAGGTCTACCGGCTGTTGTGCCGGACTCCCAAGTCGTCAAGAGGCTCACTGTCATACGGGGAAGCGGTATTGCGGCAATGATTCTGATACGCAAAGTCGCCTCCGGGGTGTTCCGCGGGGTCAAGGGTCTCCGCGGCGGTCGCAGGGAAAAACTCTTCGGGGTCAACGGCTGCGAGTTAGCCGAACCCAAGGTGGAGTTTTCCTCCTCCGACGCGGGCGGTCTCATCAACGACACCGCGATCGCTCCCGGCATGGAATTGCGCAGAGAAGAGCTTTTCCAATGGGAAAACGTCGCCGACCGACGGGCATGGGAGTCGCTGCATAAGGCGGCGGAATTTCACCGCGTGCGTTTGGAAAGGACGTGTTTCCGCCGTCTTGCCCAGCCGGAAGCGCGGAAATTATGGATATCCTTTGTCGAACATGCGCAGATACCGGAGGGGTGGCGCAACGCCGGGTTCTACCACTGCTGCTTCGATCTCTCGGTCAATCACTGGAGCGCCCCGGACTGGATTTGGACCAACTCGGCACTCGTGCCGCACTTCCTGCGTCTCGGTCGCATAGAAGATGCACGGAAATTGAGCGAAGGACTGTTGTCGCGTCAGCTGCCCGACGGCGGCTGGCGGGTGCGGGACGGTCGCGACGCACGCGGGGTCTACGGGATCGTCGGTCCCAACGACGCGGCGTATCTCTGCGACCACGGGATGCTCGAATGGTACGAACACAGCGGCGACGAACGTTTTCTGACCGCGTCGCTGCGCTGCGCCGACTGGATCATGCACCGGGCGAGTTCCGGAAACTTGCCGTACTTTGGGTGGAATCTGCGCGACGGCAAATGGATGACCCACGCCAACATCGTCGATATCGGGTTCACCTCCGGATTGTTCTGTCACCTGTATCGGCTGCTTAAGAAAGAGGAGCATCTGGAGTTCGCTGCACGCTTTCTCAAGGCGTATGTCCGCGCATTTTATCAGGGTGGCGGGCGCTTTGCCACGGCGTTGGACGCATCCGGCCGTCAGCGCGGCACCGGGCTTTTCATGCGCGGTCAGGCGTGGGCGCTTGAAGGACTGCTGCCCTTCTGCGAGATCGAAAGAGATCCGGAACTTCTGGAGGTCACGCGGGATACGGTGCGCAACGTCCTGCGTCTGCAGCGGCGCGGCGGCAGCTGGCTGCACCAGTGGCGCCCGTACGGACTGCAGATCTTGAGCGGCGACGACAGCAAAGGGACTCCTGTGCTTGCCGCCGCGCTGCGCCGGAGTCGCGGGCTCATGCCCGAAGCCGAGCACGCGGTGTTGGAGCGCGCGGTGGACAAGGCGATAGAATGGTGCGTTCGGCACACCGCGTCGGACGGAGCGGGAGCGGGCGGCGTCTTTTCGTGGAACCCCGAAGGTTCGCTCGGGCTCAACGGCAACGTTTGCGCCGCCTGTGTCTATTCCAATGCCTATTTGTGCGGACTTACCGCGGAGGAAAGACACGAAAATGAGTGACCGCCTGAAAGTCTTGGACCGCGGAGTATTGTCGGACGACCGCCGGCATATCGACGCCTCGGCGTTGCGAGAGATACTGGAGCGTCTGGAGTTGTCGGAAAAACTCCTGGCTGCACGCCATATTATCGTGAAACCCAATTTCGCGGGTGGCAGCGCCGTGCCCCGGGAATCGCACGCGGTGAGCGATGTGGTGTTCCTGCGCGAGCTCGTCGATGCGATCCACGAATTGAATCCCGAGGCGCGGCTCGCGGTCGCCGAATCCGACAGTTCCGGTCCCGGCTTCGCGTACATGAAGTTCGAGAACCTCGGGCTTACCGAATGGGATTTGCCGTATCTGGAGTTGCTCGATCTGTCGCGCGACCGGCTGGAAAAGGTCGAAGATCCGCGTTTTCGCTATTTCGGCAGTGTCAAAGGTCATCTCTATCTTTCAAAGCAACTGCTGGATTGCGATTTTCTGATCTCGGCGGCGAATCTCAAGACCCATGCGGTGACCAAATACACGGGGGGATGCAAGAACCTCTTCGGGCTGTTGCCGCGAACGGAGAAATTTTATTATCACACGCATATTTCCGAAGTGATCCACGATCTGTATTTCGCCCAAACTCCGGATCTGACGGTGATCGATGCTTTTCAGGGGATGGAGGGCAACGGACCCATCATCGGCCGTTCGGTCGATCTCGGGTTCCGGCTGTGGAGCCGCGATGCGGCGACCGGCGATGCGGCAGCGTCAACCATGATCGGCATCGCCCCCGTCGGAGTGAAACATCTGAATCTGATACTGGGGCGCTCCGAGTGCAAACGGATAGCCCGGCTGCCGTTGCCGCGTCACAAAGTGCGTTTTCGCGGTAAGCGTCTGGCGTTTTTCAACTCGTTCGGGCTGTGGCTTCAGGAATTCGGGGATGATCTGCTGATGTACGGTCACCGTTCGCACAGCGCCTATTCGTTCACCTTGTGGGGATATCTGACGTTGCGGCCGCTGTTGCTTCGCTTTGTTTCGCTGGAGAAACTCAAGGAACTGAAGAAGAAATGGCGACGCTGACCGAAGTCATCGAACAGAGCATTCCCCGTCTTGCGGCCGCGCTCCGCGGATACGAGTGCGCCGAACCGGAAGGCGGAGCGGCGTTGGTCGATCCGCGCGACAACGTGGTCGTCGGCAGTCATTACGCGCTCAGTCATCATATCGGCGCATTGATGATGTCCGGCGGCGCGGAGGAGCGGGTGCGGGCGAAACGGGTGCTGCAATACGTTGCCGCGACGCAGGAGCGTTTTCTCAAATATCCGGACTACCACTATGATTTCAATAACCTCATTTGGAGTCTGCTTTTGACTCTGCACCGTTCCGGGCGGCTGAAACTGGACGACGACGAGCGCGTCACGTTGGAAAAGCTGCTGCTCGAAAGCGGCGATTCGCGGCACATGACGCTCAACTGGCTGCCGATGCGCGCATGGAACAACTTGGAGCGTTGGAAAATAACCGGTCGCAGCGGATACCGTAAAACGGCGGAAAAATTGCTGGCGATGGTGCGTCATGCCCAGGAGGACGACGGACTTTTCGGCGACCGGGTGCAACGCGGCCGCAGTGCCAACCCGCAGTATCATGCCTATACCGCCGCCGTGCTGACACTGGGCAACCGCCTCGGGGTATGGGATTTCCCGCAGGAAGCGCTGGATCGGGCGATGCGGTGGTTGATCGGCATCGTGCTGCCGGACGGAGATTTCAATTATTTCGGTCGCGGCGCCGATCAGGTATTCGGATGGGGACCGTGGTTCTATCTGTTGGCGGTCAACGGCATTGCGCCGGGCGTTTCCGGCGATTACTTTTTGCGGCATCTGCCGGAGGTGCTCGCGCGCAGGGGATTGATGCTGGACAGTACCGACGGCGAAACGCGCTTCTGGCGGAGTTACCACCACGCGAGCGTCTATCAGGCACATTTGTACTTCTGGCTGACGTTGGCGTCACGGATGGACGCGGCGGCGAAATCCGAATTGCAAACGCTTCCCTCCGAACGATGCGGAGCGTATGTATTTCGCGGGATGCGCGATATGTTGCCCGAGCGCGGTCCGCTGGTCGCCGCATTCTGGACGCGAAAACTCGGCGTGTGTTTCAAGTGTCCGCTCGGCAATGTCGCGGAAAATCCGGTGGGCGCGCGGGAGGGCGCGACACTTCCGGGGGTCCTTGCCAATTATTGCGGCGTGGTGAAAGCGGGGCGGCGAAGCGGGTTCGATTACCGTTGCGGCGCAGTGTTTCCGCAACAGATCGCGGTGGAAAGCTTATCTTCGGGCGAGACGGTGTTGCGCTTTCGGGGGCTCCCGCGTCCGGGGTGTTTTTTTGACTGGCTTCGGCACGGTATCGATATCCGCAAGCGGTATCGGGAGTATTTCTACTTCCAAGTTCCGGTGTTTCGCCGGTTGGGGTTGGACGAATCGGCAGTCAAGAGACAATTTGAGGTCACGGTCGGCGACCGGGTCTGCGAATTGAATTTTGTCGCGGCGATCCCCGGATTGTACGGCGATATGGATGTTTATTCCACGGCGCCATTGCCGGCAGGCGCGAAAGAGATCATATTCCGGATAAGGGATACGGAGAAGTAATGGCGGAAGAGAAAACAGTATTTCCGGAGGGGATGCCTCTGGTCAGCGTGATTGTGCCGACCTTCAATCGGGAGCACTGTCTGGAACGGGCGTTGAAGTCGGTACAGATGCAGGATTACGCGAACTGGGAGTTCATCGTCGCCGACGACGCATCCACCGACGGGACTTACGAACTTGCGGAAAAACTCGCACACTCCGAGCCGCGGGTCCGCGTACTGCCGCGCGCCGAGCGCAATCAGGGAGCGGCGGCGGCACGCAACCGGGCAATGACGGCGGCGCAAGGGAAATATCTGGCGCTCTTGGACAGCGACGACGAATGGCTCCCCGGCAAGCTCACGCGTCAGGTGGCGGCGATGGAGGCGGCGGACGAGTCGGTCGGCATCTGCTTCACCGGCGCGAAGATCCTCAAGAACGGCGGTCCGCGTTTCGCGCTCGACATTCCCCGAAAGGAATGGGAAAAAGACCCGTTGGCGTATATCGCAATCGGTCATCTGCCCTTCACCACCTCGACGACGATGTTGAAACGCGAATGTTTCGAAAACGTCGGCGGCATGGAACTTGCGCTGCGCCGGGGACAGGACGCGGAGTTTTTCATGCGGATATTTTTCAACGGGTTCGGCTTGATCACCATTCAGGATGTCTATACGGTGATGAATCTCGAGACCCGCAAGAGCCGGTTGTACGACAAGGCCTGTCAGCGGCAGAAGTTCTTGATGGATAGATATTATCAGCCGATCAAAGAGCGACGCGGGACCGGATTGGCGCGGCGCTTCGCCAGTCAGTTGTGTCAGGACGTCGCGGACCGGGCGCTGCGGGAACGCCACTACATCGGCGCGTTCTGCGAACTGTGGAAGAGCATGTTTTATCACCCGGCCAATTCGTTCGGTTCCTTCAAACGTGACGTCAAGGCTTTTTTGTGCGGCATATTGCCGTTTTTGTGAAGAGCATGAAGATCTGCATCTGGATGAATATCCCGTCGCATCACCAGCACTTCTTCTTCGAAGCGCTGCATGCGCGTGAAGACGTGGAACTCGCGGTACGCTATTACGATCGGGCACTGCTGGAGTCGCGGCAGGCTCAGGGCTGGGTCGCTCCCGAACCGGAAAGTTATGCCGTTTTTGCCCATCCGGAGAGCATAGCCGATCCGAAAATGGAGGGATACGTTCATATCATTCCCTCATTCGATGCGCGGGGCGGCCGAGTGTTGGCGGAACTTGCCGTCAGGCATGGGCTCGAATGGTGTCATTGGGGGGAGCGCACCGGGACCGGCTTCGCCAAAATGGTCAGATACGATCTTTCTTTGTTCAAATGGTTTTATCGTCCGCTCAACCGGATCCGCATGCGGCGTCATATCGGTTTCATCCGCGATCATGCGCTACTGGCATTGGCACAGGGCAAGCTGGCGCAGGACGAACTTTCGGAGTGGGGCATCCCGAAAGACCGAATCCGCATTCTGCCGTACGCCATCCCGGCACTGCCGCCTGAGCCGAGGTCGTCGGAGATCGAAGCCTTTGCCGGAGGACGGATCGTCTTTTTGTGCTCCGCAACGCTTTGTCCAGGAAAGGGGATCATCTGGCTGCTGCGGGCGTATGCAGCATTGCCGCCGGAAAAGCGGGAAAAATGCCGTCTCGTGTTCGTTGGCGGCGGCGACAATTCCGAATACCTCCGCTTCTGCCGAAAAGAGAAAATCGCGGCCGGCGTGCTGTTCGCCGGTCGCAGACCGTCGGATCGGATGGCGGGGGTATACAACAGTTGCGACTGTTTTGTGCTGCCAACTCTTCACGACGGCTGGGGCGTGGTGCTGAACGAGGCGGCGAGCGCCGGCATGCCGATAATATCCACTACCGAATGCGGTGCGGCGTGGCACCTGATTGAACCCGGCGTGAACGGGTTTCGTGTACCGATAAAAAATTATGTACGTCTGCGGGGGGCCATGGAATTTTATATTGATCATCCCGAAAAGATAGCCGAACACGGAAGGATATCCAAAAAATTATTTGAATCGATTTCTCCTCGGAACAATGCGGAAAATATGGTCGAAGCATTGAAATACGCAATGCAGAATAAATAATGAATATACTTGTCAACGCATCCAATCTTACCAAGGGCGGCGGCATCCAAGTAGGCGACGCCTTCATCCGCGAACTGCGCGACCACCCGGAGCACCGCTATCTCGTCGTGTGCTCCCGAGAAGTTGCAAATTCGCTCGGCGACTTAAAGGATTTTCCGGATTTCATCCGCATCGAGGTCGCCCCGGCGCCCGGCATGGTGCAGCGGATTCGGCGCAGAAATGCTCTTTTGGAACGACTGACCCGCGAATTTGCCGCAGATGCGGTCTTCACGGTCTTCGGACCGTCGTATTGGCGACCGCCGGTACCGCACCTCTGCGGTTTCGCATATGGTTGCCACCTCTATTACGACTCGCCATTTTACCGGCTGATCCCGTGGTGGTCGTTTCTGCGGTTCAAGGTGCGCCGGATGGTGCTGTTCCCGATGTTCCGCCGCGACTCCGACGTTTTTTGCGTCGAATCGGCGGATGCCGCTCAGCGCATGCGCCGGAGCTTTCCCGGAAAACGCATCGAGGTCGTCAGCAACACTTACAATCCGGTCTTTGACGCGCCGACGGAGTGGCGGGAATTCAAGTTGCCGGAGTTTTCCGGCACGACCATGCTCACCGTTTCGGCGGCGTATCCGCACAAGAACCTTTCGATCATCAAACCGACAGCGAAATATTTGCTCCACAAATATCCGGATTTCAAGTTCCGCTTCGTCGTGACCCTGCCGCCGGATTTTTTCGGCTTCGGTGCGGGAAACTGTCCGGACTGGCTGCTCGCCATCGGCAAGGTGGATATAAGGGAATGTCCGTCACTGTACAAACAGAGCGACATCATGTTCCTACCGACATTGATGGATATTTTCAGTGCCAACTACCCAGAGGCGATGCGGATGAAGGTCCCTGTCGCCACCTCCGCCCTCGGCTTCGCTCGCGGGTTGTGCGGAGACGCGGCGGAATATTTCGATCCACTGTCGCCGGAGAGCATCGGCGAAACCATATACCGCCTGGCGAACGATCCCGGACGGCGCGCCGAACTGGTCGCCTCGGGTAAAAAGCGACTGGGCTCTTTCAAGAACAGTTCCGAACGTGCCGCCGCTTATCTGCGGATACTCGAAGATATTGCGGCCAAGAAGGGCGGTGCGCGATGACGATTCAGGTTCGCGGAGGCAACATCCCGGTCGGAGCACCGGGAATGGTATATTCAACCGACAAATTACATCTGTTTCGCACAGGGGATGAATCATGATAACTAAAAT
Organism: uncultured bacterium; assembly: GCA_902783135.1. Taxonomy (GTDB): domain Bacteria; phylum Verrucomicrobiota; class Lentisphaeria; order Victivallales; family Victivallaceae; genus UBA1784. The sequence continues at coordinate 5,339 of CACZPY010000336.1, read as the reverse complement.
GGATGTCTATAATCATCTGCCGGTATGGGGGCAGAATCTGGCATGCCGGATAGAGGGGAGGCATATAAAAAAGCTCCGCTACGGCGACGATTTCCGGCGCGGCTTCGAGCGGGTTCAGCATTTTCTGCCGGAGACCTCCGGCAGGAGGTTCGCGGAGGTTTTTGAAGATGTCGCAAAAGACCACGAACGGTGATACGGGTTTTGCCGGGCGAAACGGGCAGCCGCTTTGCTTTTGCGGAGATTACGTTCCGGTCCGGGCGCTGGATACGGAAATGGCTCCGGGACTGCGGGTGGCCAATCTGGAGTGCGCCTTCGCCGATGCCGGTGTCGCTTCGGGCAAGGCCTACACCAGCGTACTGCCGCCCGACCGGGCGACGGAGGAAAACGTCGGGCGCTTCGCCGCGCTCTCCGTCGCCAACAACCACGTCTGCGATGCCGGGGATTTCACCGCGCAGCTGCGGCGTCTGGAAGCCAAGTTTCCGAACGTGCGCTTCTTCGGGACCGTGGAACACCCCTACGCGGAGTTGGACGCCGACGGCAAACGGGTCGCCGTCATCGGTTGTCTCGAACGCTGCCGCAGCCGCGGGAGCAGGATCTTCCGGGAGGAGGATGTTCTGCCGCTCTTGGCGCGTCTCAAAATCCGTTTCGACCGGGTGTACGTTTGCCCGCACAGGGGCAAGGAGAGCGAATACACCCGTTATCCGTCGCCGCGGCAGATCCGTTTGGCGCACCGGTGGATCGACGCCGGAGCGGACGGGGTGTTCGGAAGCCACAGCCACGTTTTTCAGGGGCGGGAACTCTACCGGGGCAAGCCGGTGTACTATTCGCTCGGCAACTTCTGCTTTCCGCATCCCGAGAGCGCGTTGTACCCGGGAACCGACTGGGGGCTGACGGTACGGCTGAATGATGACGGCGGCGCCGAACCGGGTTTTCACCGCTTCGACGGGGAGGGGAACCTGCGTCGAGCCGATACGGCGGAGGGGATCGCGCTCCTCGACCGGATCAGTTCCCCGCTTGAGGACTGGTCCATGTGGCGGTGGGGACGGCGGATCGGCGGACTGTATATCGGCAAGAACATGGCGTCATGGAAATTGCGGATCGGGAAGAAATTTCCGGTCAATTTCGTCAAGTTTCTGGTCTGGAACATCATGCCGCTGACGATATGGATGCGGATCTGTGCGTTGTTCCCGGAGGTCGAAGCAGGGGGAAAATGATAAAACAACTCAAGACATTGGCGGAAAGACTGCCTTATCCGATCGGTCGGACGTTGGCGTTGTTCCCGTTTTCGCTGCGGCTGGGCGGGCAGTACCGGAAGTTTCACCAACTCGCGGAGGCGTCGCTCGCATGGAGCGATGCGGAACGCGAAGCGTACACGCTGCGGCAACTGCGGGCAGTCGTCGAATACGCCCGGGAAAAATTCCCGTGTTACCGCGAACTTTACCGCCGACACGGGGTCTCCGATTTGCGTATCGATTCGTTCGACGCGTTCCGGCGTCTGCCCGTGACGGACAAGGCGTTCTTCCGCGAGCATGCGGAAGAATTTTCCGGCGCCTACCGGCTCAACACCGGCGGCACCACCGGCACACCGTTCTTCTTCTATGTGGACAAACAGGCGTGGGCGCGGGAGTGGGCGCACATGCACCTCATCTGGGAGATGCGTCAATACCGCTACACCGATCTCAACATGGCGCTGCGCGGCAAGAACATCGGAAACAACAACATCCTCTACAATCCGGTGCACAACGAGTTTCTGGTGAACACCTACCGCCGGGTCGCGGACTATCTGCCGGAACTGCGTGTGCTGTTCCGCAAGCGGCCGATCCGTTACATCCACGGCTATCCCTCGGCGGTCTACAATTTCGTCACCGAGTTGGAGCGTTGTTGTCCGCGCGAAGAAGTGGCGGCGTTTCTGGCGCCGATCCGCGGGGTGCTGCTCCACTCGGAGTTCCCGTTCCCGTACATGAAGGAGAAGTTCGCGGAGTGGAAACTTCCCTGCATCTCGTGGTACGGTCACTCCGAGATGTGCATCCTCGCCTACGACAAAAACTTCGACAACCGCTACCGTCCGCTGGCGACCTACGGTTACGCCGAGGTCGCCGGGGAGCGGCTGCTCGGCACCTCGTTCCACAACTTCGATATGCCGCTCATCCGCTACGACACCGGCGACTTGGTGACGCCGCTCGAATCCACGAAGAACGGCGTCTGCACCGCGTTCGGCATCGCCGAGGGGCGCAGCGGCGACTACATCGCCGACCGTTCGGGCAAGCAGATCCCGCTGACGTCGCTGATCTTCGGGCGGCACCACCGGGCGTTCGACGTTGCGGACCACATCCAGATCCATCAGGAGCGTCCCGGCGAGGCGGTGATCTACCTCGTGCGGGGCGGCGATCCGATACCGGAACCGGAAAAACTCTTCGACCTCAGTTCCCTGGATATCGCGTTCCGGGTCGAGCAGCGGTCGGAACCGGTGCTGACGCGGTCGGGAAAGTTGCGGCTCAAGGTCTGATGCGGAAGGCGGCCATGATGGTGAATTCGAATTTGCCCTCGGGGCAGGAGTCGTTAAGATGCTGAAACGTTCGTGGGTCACAGTCGACTTGGCGCAACTGCGCGAAAACTACCGGATCTGCCGCTCGCTCATATCGCCGCGACGGGAGATCATGGCGGTGGTCAAGGCGAACGGCTACGGTCACGGCGCCGTGCCGGTCGCGAAGGAACTGCAAACTGCCGGCTGCCGCAATTTCGCCGTGGCGAGCCTCGACGAAGCGCTGGAACTGCGCTCCGCCGGGATCGCGGGGCAGATTCTGATCCTCGGGTACACTCCGGCGTCCGCCGCCGGGGAACTCATCGCGGGCGACATCACGCAGGCGCTGCTCTCCGAGGAGCACGCGCGAAGTTTTGCCGCAGACGGCGTCAAGGCGCAGTTCGCGGTCGATACCGGGATGAACCGCATCGGTCTGGACGCCGACGATCCCGAGGCGTGTGCCGGGATCATCCGCCGTTTCGCCGGGAAGTTCCGCCTCACGGGGTTGTTCACGCACCTCTGCGTCGCCGACACCCCGGAGGAAAACGAGTTCACCGCGCTCCAGATGGAAAAGTTCAAACATGTGGCATCGTTGGTGCGCGACCTGAAACTGCCCCATATCCACTGCATGAACTCCGCCGGCGGATTGTGGCATGAGCCCTTCGGCGACCTGGTCCGGCTGGGCATCATCCTGTACGGGCTCAGGCCCGACCGCGCCAGCACTCTGCCCCCGGGGATCAGGCCGGTGCTCGAGTGGCACTCCGTGGTCTCCATGATCAAGACGGTGCGCCCGGGCGAGACGATCGGCTACGGACGCACTTTCCGGGCGACGGAGGAGATGCGGGTGGCGACCATCCCCACCGGCTACGCGGACGGTTACGACCGGCATCTTTCCAATTGCGGGAGCGTGTCGATCCGGGGCAGACGGGCGCCGATAGTGGGGCTGGTATGCATGGATCAGATCATGGCGGATGTCACCGGCATCCCCGAGGCGGAGTTCGAAGACGAAGCGATCCTGCTCGGCGACGGGTACGATGCCGACGACATGGCGCGGCAGATCGGCACCATCGGTTACGAAGTGGTCTGCGGCATCAGTCCGCGGGTCCCGCGGGTGTGTGTCAACGTATGGCGGGAATGACATGAACATTCTGATCAACGCGAACTGCACCAAAGGCGGAAGCATCCCGTGGTGTGCGGCGATGACCGTGCTTCTGGGGGATTATCCGCAGCACCGCTTCGTCGTGTGCGTTTCCCCGCAGGTGCGGCAGACGCTGGGGCGGGAGTTCGTCCCCGCCCCCAACGTCGAAGTGCTGGACTATCCCGTGCGGTCGAAGTGCAGTCTGCTGCTGCGCCGCGCCCCCGCGCTGGACGAACTCGTCGCCTCGCGCGGCATCGATATGGTGTTCACCGTGTTCGGACCGGCTTACTGGCGTCCCCGGGTGCCGCATGTCTGCGGATTCGCCAAATCCCAGTACATTTACGGCGACTCGCCGTTCTTCCTGCTGATGAGTCTGCGCGAACGGCTGGTGCTGGCGCTGAAGCGCATGGTGCACATGGCGTCGTTCCGGAGCGACCCCGACGCATACATAACGGAGAGCGAACCCATCTCCGCCGCGTTGCGGAAACTCATCCCGGGCAAGCCGGTCTACACGGTTTCCAACACCTGCAACCCGGTCTTCGATCGGCGCGAGGAGTGGTGGCGCACCCTCTGCCGCCCTTCGACGGCGTGACGCTGCTCACGGTCTCGGCGGACTATCCGCACAAGAATCTCGGCATCATCCCGCGTATCGCGGAGTATCTGCGGCGCAAGTATCCCGGTTTCAAGTTCCGCTTCGTGGTGACGCTGGCTCCGGAGGTCTTCGGCTGTACGGCGGCGACCATTCCCGAGTGGCTGCTGCCGGTCGGTCGGGTGGACATCCGCGAGTGCCCGTCGCTCTACGAGCAGTGCGATATCATGTTTCTGCCGACTCTTCTGGAATGCTTTTCCGCAAGTTACGCCGAGGCGATGAAGATGGGATGCCCGATTTTGACCTCGGACCTCTCGTTCGCGAGGAACCTCTGCGGCAGCGCGGCGGAGTACTTCGACCCGTTGTCGCCCGAGTCGGCGGGCGAGGCGGTGTACCGTCTGACCAACGATCCGTTGCGCCGGAGCGAACTCGTCGAAGCGGGAAAAGTCCGCGGCGGGAGTTCCTGACTCCGGAGGCGCGGACATTGCGATTTGTGCATATCTTGGAAAAAGAGTCCGTGCGGTGTTGTGAAAACAGACAATAGTGTGATATATTATATATAAACCCATGTGATTCCGAAAGAGATTGCACTGATGAAACAGATCATTCAGGACCTCAAGAACGGCGGAACGATTCTGGAGGAGGTCCCGGTGCCGCAAGTCCGGCGCGGGGCGCTGCTGATCAGCACCCGGCGGACCTTGGTCTCGCTGGGCACCGAGCGGATGCTGGTCGAATTCGGCAAGGCGGGGCTGCTCGACAAGGCGCGCCAGCAGCCCGACCGCGTGAAGCAGGTGCTCGACAAGATGCGCACCGACGGCATCCGGCCGACCCTGGAGGCGGTCTTCAACAAACTTAGCCAGCCGCTGCCGCTCGGGTACTGCAACGTCGGCACGGTGATCGAAGTCGGCGCGGGCGTGACCGGATTCAAGGTCGGCGATCGGGTCGCTTCCAACGGGCCGCACGCGGAGTTCGTCTGCGTGCCGCGTCACCTCTGCGCCAAGATCCCGGACAACGTCAGCGACGACGCGGCGGCGTTCACCGTCATCGGGTCGATCGCGCTGCAGGGCGTGCGCAACTTCGCGCCGCAGCTC